>CAYTYG010000013.1:992-12794 GCA_964441515.1 uncultured Treponema sp. | reverse complement strand
AGGCCAATTCCGGGATTATACACGGCGGCTTCCACCACCATCCCCGCTACCTCAAGACCCGCCTGGAGATCCAGGGAGCCCTGATGTTCGACCGGCTCCACCGGGAGCTGGACTTCCCCTTCCGGCGCTGCGGCATCGTCGTGGCGGCCCTGCACGAGGACGAGATGCGGGTGGTGGACCAGCTCTATCGGCAGGGGGTGGAGAACGGCGTCATCGGCATCGAGATGTGCTCCCGGGAGCGCATGCTGGAGCTGGAGCCCAAGCTGAACCCGGACACCGTCGGGGGTCTCTACGCCCCGGGCGGGGGCATCGTGGAGCCCTACCGCTTCGTCTTTTCCCTGGTGGAGTCCGCGGCCCGCAACGGCGTGCAGGTGCGGACCGGCTTCGAGGTCTGCGCGGCCGAGCGGTCCGGAGATTTCTGGCGGCTCTCCGCCCCGGACGGGCGGGCGGTCTCCGCGCGACACGTGGTGAACGCCGCGGGGCTCTACGCGGACCGCGTTTCCCTCGTCTTCGGGGCGGAGGAGTACACGATACGGACCCGCAAGGGCGAGTACTATCTCCTGGACCGTCTGACCAAGGCACGGCCGAGCCGGGTCGTCTTCCCGGTGCCCACCTCGGTTTCCAAGGGGATGCTCGTGGTGCCCACCGTGGAGGGGACGGTCCTGATCGGACCCACGGCCCAGATGACGGACGACAAGTCCGACGTCGCCACCACCCGGGAGCACTTGGAAACCATCCTGGGTAACGCCCGGGCCATGATCCCCTCCATATCGGAGAACGACGTCATCACCTCTTTTTCGGGGCAGCGCCCCGTCCTGGAGGAGGATTTCCTCATCGAGCCCTCGAAGATCGCGCCCAACTTCATCCACGTGGCGGGAATCCAGTCCCCGGGGCTCACGGCCAGCCCCGCCATCGGGCTCTACGTGAAGGACCTCCTGAAGCGCCAAGGCCTCAAGCTGGTGGAGAAGCCGGACTACGATCCCTTCCTTCCCCCCCGTCCGCGCATGAGCGAGGCGGACCACTTCGAGGCGGACGCCCTGGTGGCCGCCGACCCCGCGTACGGGAACATAGTCTGCCGCTGCGAGAAGGTGAGCGAGGCGGAGATCGTGGCGGCCATCCGCGCGGGGCACACGACCCTGGACGGGATCAAGTACTTCACCCGGGCCCAGATGGGCCGCTGCCAGGGAGGGTTCTGCACCTACAAGATCCTGAAAATTCTCATGCGGGAGACCGGAATGTCCTGGGACCGGATAACCAAGCGCGGGGGCGGGAGCTACGTGCTCTCGGGGCGGCTGTGAGGGAGCTTGCGTACGACGCCGCCGTGATCGGCGGGGGGGCCGCGGGCATGGCCGCGGCCCTGGAGATACGGGCCCAGGGGCTTTCCTGCGTCGTCCTGGAGCGGGAGGAAAACCTGGGGGGCATCCTCCTGCAGTGCGTGCACAACGGCTTCGGGCTCATAGAGTTCAAGGAGGAGCTTTCGGGCCCCGAGTTCGCGGAACGCCTCGAGGAGCGCTTCCGCGCCTCCGGGGCGGATGCCTTCCTGGGCGTGACGGTCATGGACGTGGAGACCCAGGGGGACCGCAAGGTCCTCTACGGCTACTCGGCCGTCCACGGTATCCTGCGGGTTTCCGCGCGCGCCGTCGTCCTGGCCATGGGGTGCCGGGAACGCAACCGGGGGAATATACGTATCCCGGGGACCCGGCCCTCCGGGGTCTACACCGCGGGGCTGGCCCAGCGGCTTGTAAATATGGAGGGATACCTCCCCGGCAAGGACGTCGTCATCATAGGCTCCGGGGACATAGGGCTCATCATGGCCCGGCGCATGACCTGGGCGGGAGCCCGGGTCCACGGGGTTGTGGAGATCCTTCCCTATCCCTCGGGGCTCACGCGCAACATAGTCCAGTGCCTTCGGGATTTCGGAATCCCCCTCTACCTCTCCCACCTGACCACGGGGATCTTCGGGGCCGACCGGGTGGAGAGCGTGGAGATAGCCCCCATCGAGGACGGGGCCGTCCGGTTCGAGAAGTCCTTCCGCATACCCTGCGATACCGTGCTCCTCTCCGTGGGCCTGGTGCCGGAGAACGAGCTGTCCAAGAAGATGGGGGTGGAGCTGAACCCCATGACCAACGGCCCCTGGACGGACTCCATGATGATGACCGGCGTCCCGGGGGTCTTCGCCGCGGGCAACGTCCTGCACGTCCACGATCTGGTGGACTACGTGGCCGAGGAGGCCCGACGGGCCGGGGCCGCCTGCGCTCGGTGGATCAAGAGCGACCGCCCCGAACGGGAGATACGGGTCAAGGCGGGGCCCAACGTCCGGTATACGGCGCCCGTCCGGGTCGGAGCGGGAACCCCGAACAAGATCTACCTTCGTACGCTGATCGTAAAGAACGACGCGGTCCTGGAGCTCCGGCTCAACAACCGAGTGGTGCGCTCGATCAGGAAGCAGCACATCCAGCCTTCGGAGATGATCTGTGTCGCGGTGGAGCCTTCGGAGCTGGAAGCCGCCGGGCCGGATTCTACCCTGGAGATAGCCATACTGTGAGGTTTTCCCATGCCTGAGGAACTGATCTGCATAACCTGCCCTCTGGGCTGCCGCCTTTCCGTGGAGCGGGCCAAGGACGGCGCCCTGACGGTGTCCGGCAACCGCTGCCCCCGGGGGGCGCGCTACGCCGAGGAGGAGCTCCTGTCCCCCAAGAGAGTCGTGACGGCCACGTGCCGGGCCGTGCCCCCCGACCGGTGCCGCGTTCCCGTGAGGACCCTTTCCGCCTTCCCCAAGGAGAAGGTGGACGAGCTTATCCGGCTGCTCTACGGCCTGGAGGTGAAGCTGCCGGTCTCCCGGGGGGATGTGCTGGTGCCGGACGCCCTGGGGACCGGCATACCCGTGATAGCGACGCGGACCCTGGACTGAGAAAAATCGCCCCGAGCGCAACTTATCCCGGGGTTGTCGGGTCCAATTTGGTTGAATATTCCCATAAGCCGGGGGAAAACCGGCGCCGATACAGGATCCTAGAGGTGCAGACGTGACACAACTTTCCGCGGCTTCCCAGATCATAGTTTCCATCATCCCCATCGTGGGGATCGTCATGGGCGCCGTAGTCATCTTCTTCTATCTGCTGTGGAGCCACAAGGAACGGGCCATCCTGATAGACCGGGGCCTCTATCAGCGTCCCGTCTTCGAGCTGGACACCTTCTGCCTCTTGGCGGGACTTCTTCTCGCGGGCATAGGCATAGCCCTCACGGTGGTCCTGGCGTTGATGGACGGTTTGGGATACGCGGTCCTGGGCGGCGTCATACCCTTGGCCATAGGGTCCGCGTTCCTCGTCTTCTACAGCCTTCGGGCCCCGCGAAGAAGGGGATGACGGATGCCCCCGCCGTTCCGGACGAGGTGCTGGTGGCCCGGGTCCTGGACGGCAGAACCGAGGCCTTCGCGGAGCTCGCGCGCCGTCACCAGAGGCGGGTATATCGGATCGGGCTGGGGTTCCTGAAGAACGAGGAGGACGCGGCGGATTTCGCCCAGGATGTGATGCTGAAAGCTTATACGGCGCTGGCCACGTTCCGGGGAGCTTCCCGGTTCTCCACATGGCTGACCCGGATAGCCTACAACACGGCGATCAACGAGTCCCGACGGAAGCCCCGCTACGATCCCCTGGAGGCGGATCCCGTGGATGTCCGGGCCCTGGCGCCCGAGGACCGCCTCCTCCGGGAGGAGACGGTGGCCGCCCTCCGGCGGGCCATGGCCGAGCTTCCGCCCAAGTACGCGGTCTGCCTGGACATGTACTTCAACCTGGACATGAAATACAGGGAGATCAGCGAGGCCACGGGTTTTCCCGTGAATACGATCAAGTCGCACGTCTTCCGCGCCAAGCGGGAGCTGCGGGATGCGCTGGGGAGGTAGAAGGATGAAGTGCGAAAGGTTCGAGGAGCGCTACGACCGTTTGGACGAGGGTTCCGCCCTGCCCGCGTCCCTCGCCCTTCACCTCGCCCGCTGCCCCCTCTGCGCCGCTCGCTTGGAGATGAGGCGCAGGGCCCTGGAGCTCTATCGGATGCCCGGACCGGAGGGCGTCCCGGACATCGTGGATCGGGTTATGGCCGTCCTTCCCTTCCTTCCCCGGCCCCGCCGGGAGATCTCCCTGCGGAACTGGGTCATCAGCGGGCTGTTCCTGGCCTCCTCCGTCGTGCTCGTCCCAGCCCAGAACGTTTTCTCCCGCGTCATAGACCATTACGGCCCCCAGTGGATGGTGCCCTTCGTCCTGGTGTTCGGCTTCTCCGTGGCCATCTTCGGGTGTTTTTTCATCGTGACCCACATGGACGCGATATCCGCGCGAATGGGAATCACCGGGGGGCATGCTCCCCGCTAAGCCCGGGCGGGAGAACGGGTGTAGAGCGCCGCGGCCGTCACCGCCGTGAAGGGCGCCACCAGGACCAGTCCCAGACTTCCCATCAGGGTGTGGAAAACCTCGCTGGAAACATAGGACATGGTGAACATGTTCTCGAAGGGGATTCCCTGGGCCATGAAGACCATCAGAAGGCTGGTGTAGCCTCCCGTGTAGGCCAAGAGCAGGGTCGTGGACATGGTGCCTATGACCTTTCGCCCCAGGGTCAACCCGGAAAAGACCAGGTCCATGAACGACAGGTCCGGCTTTTTTCGATGCAGCTCCTCCAAGGCGGAGGATATGTCGGTCGCGAGGTCCATAAAGGCCCCGGAGGACGCCAGGAAGGTGCCCGCCAGAAAGATCTTCGTCAGGTTCAGGTGGTCGAATCCGCCGAAGCGGAGGGTTTCCGAGAAGGGGCGGACCGCGCCGTTCAGATTGTACGGGCCGGCCAAGACGAGGGCTAAAGCGGCACTGGCCACCGTTCCCAGAATGCTTCCCGAAAAGGCGGCGATTCCCGTTCTCGTAAAACCCGTGACGAGGAATATTATTACGAACGTAAGAGCCGCCACGGTGAAGAGGCTGGCGAGTATGGGGTCGGTTCCGTGAAGGAACGCGGGGATCAGGAGCTTCCAGACAGCCGTGACCGTAAAGGCGAAGGACGCGGCGCTTTTCAATCCCGTCCATCCCCCGTATAGGATCAGGAGAATAAAGAAAAACCCCACAAGACCGGCCTGCCAGTCGATCCGGTAATGGTCCACCAGGGTCAGCACGGGTCCGCCCTCGCTTTCCTCCCGGGGATCGATGACGACCAGGGCCTTGTCCCCGGGGAAGAATACCTTGTCCAAGTCCGCCTTGCCGTAGAGGATGTTCACCGCTTCGGCTTCCATGCCTTTGAAGGGGCCGGAAAGCACCCGGACCAAGGCTGTCTGCTCTCCCTGCATCAGGATGTTGTAGTTTTTTACCCCGTCGTTCCAGGTTTCTAGGACCATCGCCCGGGCCCGGACGGCGGCTCCTTGGGGCTTTTCATACCCCGTGGGCAGTAAGGCCAGCGCCACGGCCGCCAGGATGGACGCCAGGGCGAACGCCGCGTCGGCTCGGTTGATACCACCCCAGGCATGGCGGAGGAAATCGCGAAGGCTTTTCTTAAAGCTCATTTGCCGTCTCCTTGCTAAAAAAAACCCGGGGCCTCCGGCCCCGGGAGCGAGTTGGGTTTTTTAAATTATTCCCTTTTTCATATAAGGAGGCCGAACTTACTTGGCGGAGGCGGCCGCCGTCTTTACGCCCATGACAAGGACCAGCTTCTTGAAGATGTCCGTGTTGTCGTAGTAGCCGTCAAAGAGGGCTTGGCCGCGGCCCAGGGCGTAGGTGGGGACCGGAACGCCCGTATGGGAGTAGGTCGTCCAGCCGATGCCCGCGGCCTGGTTGGCGATGTGGGTGAGGGTGACGGTCAGGGGCTCGTAGCCGCCGTAGAGGTTGTAGACGCTCTCCTGGGCGGCGCGCTCGAGTTCGCCCTTCATGGAGCGGACAAAGGCGCGCTGGATCAGCTCCCGGGAGGGATCGTCCAGCTTGGCGTAGTCGATGCCGAACCAGGTCTGGATGGCGGGAATCAAGTCCTCGAGCTTGCCGTCCGCCAGGGTGTGGTTCTTTTTATAGGGGGTCAGGATTTTGTCGTTGAAGGCCACGTAGGATCCGGTCTGCAGGGAAACCTTGTCGAAGAACGTGGAGTACTTGGTTCCCGCGAAGCCGATGCTCATGCCGCCGGTTTCGTGGTCCCCGGTTACGATGATCAGCGTGTCCTTGGGGTGCGCTTTCTGGAACTCGACCGCCTTGGCGATGGCCCGGTCGAACTCCAGGGTGTCCCCGATGGACGCGGCGGCGTCGTTGGCGTGGCAGGCCCAGTCTATTTTCCCGGACTCCACGGCGAAGAAGAATCCCTTGGGATTGTAGAGAAGCTCTATCCCCTTGACGACATAGTCCGTAAGGGAAAGATCGCCGGAAGCCCGGTCGATTTCGTAGGGCATGGCCTCGGAATCCTGGAGGGTCTGGTTGACGGCCAGAACCTTTAGACCCGCGGCGGGCTTGAGAGCGCGGAAGGCGGCCGGGGAGTTCGCCACCGTATAGCCTTCCTTTTTCGCAAGCTCGATCACGTCCGGCTGATCGCCTTTTTTCCCTTTAGGCTGCGCGAAGCTCCCGCCTCCGAAATAATCGAATCCGGACTGGCCCAACTGGACGGCGATGCTGTACATATCCCCGCGGCTGGGCACCTTGGCGTAGAAACCCGCGGGGGTGGCGTGGTCCAGGGACACGTTGGAGACGATTCCGACCTTCCAGCCCAGTTCCTTCGCGTACTCCGCGATGGTTTTGTACTTCTTGGTCTTGCCCTCGTCCATGTTGATGATTCCAGAGAGGGTTTTGTGCCCCGTGGCGACGGCCGTCACCGCGGACGCGGAGTCCGTGATGATGGAGCTGGAGTCGTAGGTCGTGGTGATCCCCTGGGCGGGGAATTGGGAGAATCCCAATTTGGCGAACCCGTGGTCTTTCCCGGCCATGGACTTGGCGTAGATCTCCGCGGCGCTTACCTGCGCAAGGGCCATGCCGTCTCCTATGAACAGGAAGACGTATTTGGCCTTTTCGACCCTTTGCGCGAAGGCCGGGGCGACGGCGCAGGCCAGCGCCAGAGCGAGCGCTACGATCCTTGTGCGTAGTTTCATCGACTCCTCCAAATGATTGAACGGCTGTGAGATGCGTCCGTAATACCCGGTCGATGTGAAAGGCTCGCGGTTTTTTCGTTAGGAATCGATAAAGCCGGCGGGCTAGGAGTCCGGCATGGAAGGCTCGCGTTGGAAAAGCTCCCCGCGCTTGCGGATGCCGAGTTTTCGATACGCCGCGGTCGCGTGGGTCTTGACGGTGGACATGCCGATCTTCAGCTCCGAGGCGACGGCCTTGTAGCTGTACCCTCGTTTCAATAGATCGATGACCCGGCGCTCCCGATCGGTCAGCCTATCCTGTATCGGCCCAGCTCCCGCCGAGGCGCCGCGGCCTTGGCGCAGGGAGGCAAGGGACACGGCGAAAACGGCCAGGCCGTACAGGGGATAGGCTTGCTCCCATAAGGGGCGTTCTGCGTCGAACCCCGGGTATTTGAATCCGCTTATTTCTGTGAAGAGAACCACGGGACGCGAGAGCATGGTCAGGAAGACCATCCGGGAGCAAACCCGGAACGCCGCCGAGAGATTCTTCCCCCGTACTATCCGGCCCAGGAAGCTTATACCCGCGTAGTAGAGCGAAGCCGTCGACACAGTCTGATGGACGCCGACGAGTATCCCCTCCTCCCGGGCGGCCGGGAGGACGGACAGGAACGCGGTCCCTATGTTGACGGCCATGACGGCGATCGTACGGGGTTGGAGCTTTTCCGTTTCTTCTTTTGATTCGCGGAGGCGGTCGGCCAGGAAAACCCAGAGGGCCCCCAGGGAACCCCAAAGGCCCCGGGCCAGGGTTTCCAAGGCCTCCGGGCCGGGTGTGGATCCCCGCGCCGCGAAGCGCTCCAGATGAAGGATCGCGACAATGAGGAGGATGGCCGCCAGGGGCGGGCCGGCAAGGCGTTTTCCCGCGTTCTCCCCGGGCCCTGAGAGAAAGAACCCCAGGGTGAACGCGCCGAGGATTGCCGCGGCCAGGGAAAGGGCGAAGGATGTCATCGCGCCCGGCGCTCCCCCGGCGGGGCGGAGGGGGCGGAGCCGCCGTCCCGGTATTGGGCGGCGGCCTCGTGCCGGCCGGAGACGCCGAGCTTTCCGTAGATCTTTCCCAGATGGGTTTTCACGGTGGAGAGGGAAAGGAAGTATTTGTCCGAAATCGCCTGCAGGGAGTGCCCTTCAAGGAGCAGGTCGAATATCTCCCGTTCCCGAGGGGTCAGAACCGAGAACCTTTCCTGGTTCTCTCGGGATACGCGGTCCTTGGCCCGCCCGCGGGCCGCCAGGAGCCCGGCGGAGATGACGGCGCAGAGGATCATAATATAGTAGGGATGCACCTGCATGACCGGGGGATCTCGTCCGAGAAGAGCGGATAGGGGACATCGAAGACCTCCGCCAAGGCAACCAGGGGGAAGTAGACCAGACTGAACCCTGCGGCCGCAATCCCGGCCCATGTGGAAATCTCGAGGCGGTTGGTGAACCGAAATACCGTAAAGGCCGAGACTCCCGCGTAGAAGAGCGTGGCGCTTACAAGGATGGCGGAAATCGGAGTCTGGAGGCGGCGGAGGGGTGGAAAGGCCAGGGCCGCCGCGTAGAGGGCCAGATTGAGGATCGTCACGGCAAGGGCCGCGGGCAGTCCGCGAAGCCCGGGGTCCGAAGGGCTGTTGAGCCGGTGATGGTTGTGGCTGAAGAAAACCCAGGAGATCCCCATGACCAGGCGCAGGGCCTTCCCGGCCTCGATCAAAACCGGGCGGGAGGCCGCAGTCCTATCCAGGAAGACCAGGGGAATATAAAGGGAAAGCAAACCCATGCTGGGTACGAGGGGTATCAGAAAATAGACAAATCCTCGGAATCTCTTTCGCGTCGCCAGGATGGCTCCCCCCACGGCCAGGACGGCGGCCAGGGAAACGGGGGCGAGGATCTTGACCAGGAGCGTGGGGCGCATGGGCCATAGTAGTTTGCCGGGGGAAGGGGTGTAAACAGGTCCGCTTCGTGCCCGAAGAGAATCATACTTTTGTATGAGGCGCCGGACTCATACAAAAACGATACCCGGAAGCCTCTTTTCCGACGGCTCCGTCGTGATAGTGTCCAAACCAGTCCACAAAAATAAGGAGCCGACATGGTGTTTGTAAAATCGATGGCGAAGGGTTTCGCGGCGGCGCTGCTCGCGTGTATTCTCGCCGCCTGCGCGAATGGATTGGCCGGGGAAGAGGAACCGCAGGACCCCTTTGATGTCGCCGCCACAGCGGGGCAGCAGGTCGCGACCTCCGCGGACGGCGTAACCTTCAACATGGTCTGCATACCGGGCGGTCTTGTTTTCCCGATAGGCAGCTGGGATTCTTCGACAAGGACGGTCGCCGACGCGTATTTCATCGGTGAAACGGAAGTTACCTACGAACTCTGGCAGAAGGTCTATGCCTGGGCCGCCACCGACTCGGGCGGCGGAAAACGCGCCGACGGCGGCGCACTGTATCATTTCGCCAACGCGGGGATACAGGGCGATAACGGGAGCAGGGGCGTCCAGCACCCGGTGACCACGGTGAACTGGCGGGACAGCATCGTATGGTGCAACGCCCTGACCGAGTGGTACAACGCCCGGAAGGGGACGAGCTACGATTGCGCGTACGCCTATTCCGGCGCGGTGCTAAGGGATTCCCGGGACGGCAACGCAGCGGCCTGCGACGGCGCGGAGGCGGCTTCCGGCGCGAAAGGGTTCCGCCTGCCCATGATTTATGAATGGGAGCTTGCGGCGCGGTACCGCGACGGGACGCTCTGGACCTGTGGGGATCACGCGAGCGGCGACGACAGCGGCGCGTGTTCCGGAAACAGTACCACGGTTGGGGATATGGGGCAGTCGACGGTATTCGGCGGATACGCGGTCTACGAGGGCAATTCCTCCAATACTACGGCGGCGGTGAAAAGCAAGCTGCCCAACGCCCTGGGGCTGTATGATATATGCGGCAATGTCTGGGAATGGTGCTTTGACTCGAGCAATAACCATCTCGAACGCTATGTTCGGGGCGGCTCCTATAGCCACCGCGCCGCCATGATGCAAGTTGGATACTTTCTGATGAGTACCCCGGATTCCGTCGGGGCCCCCATGGGCTTCCGTTTCGCGAAGACCTGGTAGGGAACGGCGAGTGCGCGGGTCGTCGGTTTTAGCAGGGCGGTTTGAGCCTTCGCGGAGGTATCCGCTCTGAATCGATTTCAAGCTCAGTCGCGAATGCTAGAACGATTTAAATACGATCCGATCTAAAAAAAGGGGCGGCCGACAGGTAAACGCTTGTCGGCCGCCTCGTTCGCTTTGCGGGAAACGGTCGTGCACGGCCGTCTCCCCGCTTCGATCCTCAGTTCGATCCTTCTTCCTTTACGATCTCGATCTTGATCCCCTCGGGGGTTTCCATCTCCTCCTTGGGAGGCACGGAGACCTTCAGAATGCCGTTCTTGAAGACCGCCTTCACCTTTTCCTGGGCGAACTTGTCCGCGGGGACATAGTACTTCTGCTTTTCGATATCCTTGAGCTTAAGGCGGCGCTTTATAAACCGCACGCCGTCCTCCGGCGCGGCTTCCAGCCCGATCCGGGCGGAAAAAATCATGTAATCGCCTTGGAAGGACAGGCTGATGTCCTTCTCGTCGAATCCCGCCACGGCGAACTCGAAGAAGATAACCCGGTCGGGGGTCAGGTAGATATTCATGGGGGGATAGGAAAAGTTGGGGTACCAGTCGGTGTTCTCGTCGAACTCCCGGCCGTGGGACCAAGCCCGGTGCATGGGGCCAAGACCGGGGCCGAAGTTGTCCCGCATCTCCTCCCCGAAGTTCTTGGCCGCGTCGAACAGCTCGTCCAGCATGGACCCGATGTCCACGTACATCTTGTTCCCGCTCATAGTCTTCCTCCATTCCGCGAGGATACGCCCGAAGGCTCCGCCTTCTCAGGCGATAGTCGCGCCCTCCGTACGGAGCGGCGCCGACGCCCTGGATATCCCACCGGGACCAACCGGGACGGTAATATTAAAATAAACGCATTTTCTCCAAAAAGCAAGCCGGGCGCCGCGGGGCGCCCGGCGGGATTCCGGCCTACTTCGAGCCCGGGTACAGGAACGGGTAGTCCTTCTTGGCTCCCGCGGCGGCCCAATCCTGGGGGACCACCTTCCAGTTGTTGTCCGAGGCCGGGGCTATCGGACCCTTCTGCTTCTCGAACCACTTGAGCATGTAGTAGCGCAGATCCTTGGTGGTGGAGGACGTCACCAGCTCCAGACGCTTGAGCCTGCCGGCGTCCAGGCCCACGCCCTTGGTCAGGTGGCCGCCGCCGCCGGAGCCCCGGTAGGAGTTGATGGCCACGCTGTAGGTCTTGGCCGGGTCGAAGGCGGAGCCGTCGGACATGCCGGTGATGGTCACGCGGGAGCCAACGGGTTTGGAGACGTCCACTACGTAATTGAGTCCCGCGAAAGAGTCGTAGTTGTAGGCCCTGGTCACGGTGTCGTAGGAGTTGTACCGGGCGTTGAAGATGAGCTTCCCGTCCTTGTCCTTGGCGAAGGCTATGAGGTCGTCGTCCGGTCCGGACATGGTGTTGAACCACCCGCCGTAGGAGAACTCCATGAACTTGCGGATCTGCTCGCCGGTCAAATCCATGGTGTAGAGGAAGTTCTCGTACTTGTAGAGGCTGAACATGTCCCGGACCTTGATGGTTCCGTCCGCCGTTGTGGGCAGGTAGGCGGACATGTCCAGGGGCGCGGCTATGGAGA
>CAYTYG010000013.1:249-982 GCA_964441515.1 uncultured Treponema sp. | reverse complement strand
GGGCGGGCTTCAGGCCCATGGCCGGATCGGCGCAGAGCTCCAACTGTATCTTGTGGATGAGGTCCACGAAGGCCGAATCCCCGAACATGGCCGCGTCCGAGGTGATTTTGCCGGTCATTTTACCGATAGGGCGCTCGACCCAGGCCATGAGCTCCGCCTTGTAAGGGTCGAACCGGGCCAGGAAATCCGGGTCCGCGGGCAGGTCCTTGAGGGACAGGAGTTCGCCGGTGACGTCCTTGATCCAGGCCTTGTTCTCCCGGTCCCAGCGCAGGGTCACTTCCACGACGGGAGTCGCCTTGGCCGCGTCCAGGGCGCCGTAGATGGGGACCACCTTCCCGGTGGGATCCTTCACCCAGCCTTTCCTCTTGGTGGCGGGGTCGAAGCCCATGCCGTCCCAGCCCGCGTGGTCGTGCCCGACGAGGATGAAGTCGAATCCGGGAACCCGCTCCACGACGAGCTGGCTGCCGCTCTCGTTCTTGGGCGTGTCCGCGGTCTGCCCCCCGTAGGTGTAGTCCACCCCCGCGTGGAACAGGCCGATCAGGAGGTCCGGCTTTTCCTTCTGTTGTATTATGGGAACCCACTTTTTCGCGGTCTCCACCATGTCCAGGACGTCCATGCCGCTCCAGAAGGCCCGGGGAAGCTGCTCGGTGATTTTGGGCTCCGTCAGGCCCAGGACCGCGATCTTGACGCCCTGGCGCTTGATGACCGCGTAGGGGGCGAAGTAGGGCTGGCC
>CAYTYG010000013.1:0-239 GCA_964441515.1 uncultured Treponema sp. | reverse complement strand
TCTTCTCGTCCACGACGTTGGCGCAGATCATGGGGGCCTTGATCTCCTTGACCAGCTTGTCGTAGACGGGGTGGCCCGCCTCTATATCGTGGTTTCCTATCGTCACGACGTCGTACCCCAGGTAGTTCACGACCTCGGACCAGATGTGCGGGACGTCGGTCTTCTCGAAGTTGTAGTAATAGACCGTGGGCTGTCCCTGGAGGGAGTCCCCGTTTTCCAGGAGCACCACCTCTCCGGCC
>CAYTYG010000012.1:14154-19599 GCA_964441515.1 uncultured Treponema sp. | reverse complement strand
GCGCATCAAGGCGCTGGTGGGTGAGGCGATAGCGAAGGAGATCCTCCTGGCCGGGAGGGGACCGGCGCTGTTGGACGTGGCCACCTACCGCGTCTCGGGGCACTCGCCCTCGGACGCCTCCAGCTACCGCACCACCGAGGAGATCAAGCTCTGGCAGGAGACGGACGCCCTGGAGGGCTACGGAAGATACCTTGCGGGAAACGGGGCCGCGAAGGCGGAGGACCTGGCCGCGGCCCGGGAGCGCGTCCGGGAGAAGCTGACGGCGGTGCTCCGGCTCGCGGTCGACGACTCCGCGAGCCCCCGGGCTTCCGGGGCGTTCATCGAGTCCGTGATGCTCTCCAACGGCCGGGCCGAACGCCTGGACAACGAAACGCCGGAGGGGAAGGCCCGGAAGCCGGAGCTCCTACAGGATCCGGCGGAGAACCCCCGTGTGAAGGCCCTGGCCGGGAAGGCCCGGTACGCGTTCGACGCCCAGGGGAAGCCCGTATCCAAGAACAAGCTCTTCCAGTACCGGGACGCCCTCTTCGAGGCCCTGGTCCACCGCTTCGCCGCGGACCCTACCCTGGCGGCCTGGGGGGAGGAAAACCGGGACTGGGGCGGGGCCTTCGCCGTCTACCGGGGGCTCACGGAACTTCTGCCCTACAACCGCCTCTTCAACTCGCCCATCTCCGAGGGGGCCATCGTGGGCTCGGGGGTGGGATACGCCCTCTCCGGCGGGCGCGCGGTCGTGGAGCTCATGTACTGCGATTTCCTGGGCCGGGCGGGGGACGAGATCTTTAACCAGGCCTCCAAGTGGCAAGCCATGAGCGCGGGACTGCTCAGGATGCCCCTGGTGATCCGCGTCTCCGTGGGGAACAAGTACGGGGCCCAGCACTCCCAGGACTGGGCCGCCCTGGCGGCCCACATCCCGGGGCTCAAGGCCTATTTCCCGGCCACCCCCTACGACGCCAAGGGGATGCTCAACCTGGCCCTGCGAGGGACGGACCCGGTGGTCTTCTTCGAGAGCCAGCTCCTCTACGACAAGGGCGAGGAGTTCGAGGCCTCGGGGGTTCCCGAGGGCTACTACGAGGTTCCCGAGGGCCGGCCCGCCGTGCGCAGGCCCGGAAAGGACCTCACCATAGCCACCCTGGGCGCCACCCTCTACCGGGCCCTTGCGGCCGCGAAGATACTGGAATCCGAGTACGGCCTGTCCGCGGAGGTGATCGACCTACGGTTCGTCGTCCCCCTGGACTACGGCCCCCTGGTGGAGTCCGTGGCCAAGACCGGCCGCCTTGTGCTGGCCAGCGACGCGGCGGAGCGCGGAAGCTTCCTGCACACCGTGGCCTCCAACGTCCAGACCCTGGCCTTCGACTCCCTGGACGCCCCGGTGGCCGTGGTGGGGAGCCGCAACTGGATCACCCCCGCCGCGGAGATGGAGGAGCTCTACTTCCCCCAGGCCGAGTGGATCCTGGACGCCGTGCACGAGCGCGTCCTTCCCCTACCGGGCCGGGTTCCCGGGACCAACCAGACGACCGGCGAGCTGGCGCGCCGCGCCCGGCTGGGGGTGTAGGAAGATGCCGGACCCCCTGGGAACGATGCTCCCCCCGGGCGTGGACCCGGGAACCGCGGAACGCCTCCGGATCGCCGCGGATCCCGCAGCCGGGGGGGAAGCCCGCCTGGAGGCCCTCAGGACCCTGGTCCGGGAGGTCCCCGGGGAAGCCCCCGGCGGCGCGGACGTGCCCGCCTCCTCGGGGGAGGTGAACAACCACATCCACACGGTCTATTCCTTCAGCCCCTACACTCCCTGCCTGGCGGCCTGGCGGGCGCGGCGGGCGGGCCTTGCCGTGGCGGGGGCCGTGGACCACGACTCCGCGGCCGCGGCCCGGGAGATGCTGGAGGCCTGCGCGATCCTGGGCATAGGCGGGACCGTGGGCTTCGAGCTCCGGGTTTCCCTGGCGGGCTCGCCCTTCGCGGAGCGCAAGGTCAATTCCCCGGACATGACCGGGGTGGCCTACGTGACGGTGCAGGGCGTGCCCCGGTCGGCCTGGACGGAGTCCTTCGCCTTCCTGGCCCCGATCGGCAAGGTCCGGGGCGAGCGGAACCGCAGGATGACCGCCGCCGCGTCCCGCCTGCTTTCCGACTCAGGATACGGCGGCATCGATTACGACCGGGACGTCCTCCCGCTTTCCCGGCACTCCGAGGGGGGGAGCGTCACGGAGCGGCATATCCTGGCCGCCGCGGCCCGGGCCGTCCTGGCCCGGCACGGGGCGGGCCCCGCCCTGGTCTCGGGCCTGGAATCCTGTCTGGGCATCCGGGTCTCGGGGCGGGCGGCCTCCTGGCTGGCGGACGCCGACAATCCGTACGCGTTCTACGACCTCCTGGGGGCCCTCAAGACGGGGTTTCTGGACCGGATATTCGAGAAGCCGGACACAAGGGAGTGCGTTCCCGCGGCCGACGTCGCCGCCTTCGCCCGGAGGATAGGGGCCGTGGCCGCCTACGCCTACCTCGGGGACGTGGCGGATTCCCCCACCGGGGACAAGAGGGCCGAGAAGTTCGAGGACGAGTTCCTGGACGAGCTTTTGCCCTGGATGGCGGAGGCGGGATTCCGGGCCGTGGCCTACATGCCTCCCCGTAATACCCCGCCCCAGGTGGCCCGCCTCCGGGGGCTCTGTTCCCGGCTCGGGCTCATGGAAATTTCCGGGGTGGACATCAACTCGCCCCGCCAGTCCTTCAACTGTCCCGAGGTCCTGGCCCCGGAGATGGCCAATCTCCTGGACACCACCTGGGCCCTGGTGGCCCACGAACGGTTCTCGGACCTGGACCCCTCCCTGGGGCTCTTCTCCCCCGCAAGCCCCCTGGCCGTACGGCCCCTGACCGAGAGGATAGCCCGGTACGCAGCCGCGGGCCGGGCCCTGGACCCCCGGGAACCCGGGAACCCCGACGCCCTTTCCCGCCTTGTGCGGGAGTGGAGGAAAGCATGAATCCCCGGATCGCCGCACCCTTCCTTCGCGGCCTGGCATTGGACGCCCGGCCGGAGATTCCCGCCTTCGTAACGGCCTCGGAACCCCCGGGTCCCATCCCGGCGGAGGCTGTCGCCGTGGACCTTCCAGCCGGGGCGGACGACGCGGCCCTGCGGGAGGTCCTGCGCGGCGCCGCCGGGGGAGCGGACCCCCGGGGCCGGCTTTTCGTCTTGCGGGCGGGGGAAAAAAGCCTGCTCCTGGCCGCGGCCGGGAGCCTGGAAGCCGCGCGCGCCCTTGCTTCGGGCGAAACCCCCGAGGCTGGGGGCCCGGCGCTCCCGGAATCGTGCCTTCCGGCCGTGTCCCCAGGGTCTCCGGGACGGTCCGCGGGGGCATCCGGTTCCGCCGCGGGGCGCGACCGGGTGGCGGCCGGGAAGATCGCCCTGGTTACGGGCGGGGCCCAGGGTTTCGGAGAGGAGATAGTCCGGGGCCTTGCGGCCTCCGGCGCCGTGGTCTACGCGGCGGACCTGAACCTCCCGGGGGCGGAGAAGCTGGCCGGGGAGCTCAACGGGGCGTACGGGCGGACCGCCGTCCTTCCCCTTTCCATCGACGTTTCGCGGGAGGATTCCGTTGCCGCCGCCTTCGACGCCGTAGCCCGGACCACCGGCGCCCTAGACCTCGTCGTGAGCAACGCGGGGGTTCTCAAGGCCGGGAGCGTCCTGGAGCAGGACACTGCCTCCTTCGAGTTCGTCACCCGGGTGAACTACACGGGGTTCTTCCTGGTCTCCAAGCACGCGGCCCTCCTTCTCCGGGAGCAGAGGCTGGGGGCGCCGGGTCTGCGGACGGACATAGTCCAGATCAACTCCAAGTCGGGGCTGGAAGGCTCGAACCGGAACGGGGCCTACGCGGGCTCCAAGTTCGGGGGGCTCGGGCTCGTCCAGTCCTTCGCCCTGGAGCTTGTGCGGTACGGGATCAAGGTGAACGCCATCTGCCCCGGGAATTTCTTCGACGGGCCCCTGTGGTCCGATCCCGGGAAGGGGCTCTTCGTCCAGTACCTGCGGACCGGGAAGGTCCCGGGGGCCCGGACCGTGGAGGACGTGCGGGCCTTCTACGAGGCGAAGGTCCCCATGGGCCGGGGCTGCGGGGGGCCGGACGTGATGCGGGCGCTCTACTACCTGGTGGAGCAGGAATACGAGACGGGCCAGGCCCTCCCGGTGACCGGGGGCCAGGTGATGTTGAACTAGGGGGGAGCCATGGAAGGGTACGCCGCGGTCGTCGACATCGGCATGACGAACAAGAAGGTGGCCGTCTACGACTCGAGCCTGCGCCTCAAGGACAGCCGGTCCCGGACCTTCGACCCGGTGACCGCGGACGGAATCCCGGCCCACGACCTGGAGGGCATCGAGGAGTGGCTCCTGTACCAGCTCAAGAACCTGGCCGGGGAGTATTACATCCGATCCGTGGCCGTGACGGCCCACGGGGCCACCTTCGTCTGCGTGGGTCCCGACGGGAAACCCTGCGCCCCCTGCGTCCTGTATACCCACGAACCGGGGCCGGAGTTCCAGGAGCGCTTCTACGCCCTGGCCGGAAAGCCGGAGGACCTGCAGGCCGCCACCGGCACCCCGGCCCTCTCGGCTCTCATCAACTCCGGGAAGGGGCTTTTTTTCCTGAAGGAGCGCTTCCCGGCGGAGTTTTCCCGCACCCGAGCCGTCCTGGCCCTGCCGCAGTACTGGTCCTTCCGACTCACCGGGAAAACCGGGGCCGAGGGGACCTACGTCGCCAACCACAGCTACCTCTGGGACTGGAAGGCGGACCGCTACTCCTCCGTGGCCGCTGCCCTGGGCGTCGCGGACAAGCTCTCGCTCCCCCTGAGGAAGTCCTGGGAGGTGCTGGGCCGCGTATCCGCGGAAGTGGCGGACCGCGCCGGCCTGGATCCGGACACCCTGGTGACCCTGGGCATCCACGACTCCAACGCCTCGCTCCTGCCCCACCTGGCCGTCCGGGGGGGAAGGGACTTCATCCTCAACTCCACGGGCACCTGGTGCGTCCTCATGCATCCCCAGGAGTCCTACGGCTTCAAGCCCGGGGAGCTGGGGAAAGTGGTTTTCTTCAACCGCTCGGCCTACCTCAAGCCCGTCAAGACCGCCATATTCCTGGGGGGGCTCGAGTACGAGGCCTGGTCGGGGCTTGTCGAGCGGGTTTCCGGCGGACGGCCCCCGGACCCGGGGTCCGATGCGTTCCGAAAGCTCTTCCGAGCCCGTTCGGCCTTTCTGCTCCCGGAGATCGTCCCCGGGTCGGGGCAGTTTCCGGGCTCCCGGGCCCGGGCGGCGGAGGACGGGAGGGAGTATTCCTTCGAGAGCATCCGGGCCGGGGGCCCCGTCCCGGGCTTCCTGAGGGATCCGGACACGGCCATGGCGGCCCTCGCGTCGTCCCTGGTCCTGCAGACCCAGGTGGCCCTGGAACGGACGGGCCTGGCGCCCGGGGCGGAGGTCTTCACCGAGGGCGGGTT
>CAYTYG010000012.1:13893-14144 GCA_964441515.1 uncultured Treponema sp. | reverse complement strand
CTTCCGGACAATCCCGTGCTGCTCACGGATATAGCGGAGGCCACCTCCTTCGGGGCGGCCATGACGGCCGTGGCCGCCCTGGAGGGCGTCGAGCCCGGAGACCTTAGGAGCCGGTTCGAGGTGGAGTACCGGGGCGTTTCCCCGATGCCCGGGGCGGAGGATTTTTCGGCGTACCGCGAGGCCTGGCTCGCTCTCGCGGGGGGGGGCGAAGCCGGGGAACGCGGGGGGCAGATAACGGGCGGGCGAAAAGG
>CAYTYG010000012.1:0-13811 GCA_964441515.1 uncultured Treponema sp. | reverse complement strand
CGACAACAGGAGGTTGAAGCATGAAAACCAAGGCCGTGCGCATACACGGGGTAAACGACCTGAGGCTCGAGGAGATCGAGCTTCCGCCCATCCGGGACGACGAGATCCTGGCCAAGGTGGTATCGGACTCCATCTGCATGTCCAGCCATAAGCTGGCCGCCCAGGGGAACGCGCACAAGCGGGTCCGCGCGGATCTGGCCGAAAGGCCCGCGATCATCGGCCACGAGTTCTGCGGGGTCCTGGTCGAGGTGGGGAGCAAATGGAAGTCCCGCTTCAAGCCCGGCCAAAAGTTCGCGATCCAGCCGGCCCTCAATTTCGAGGGCACCCTCTGGGCCCCGGGCTACTCCTACGAGTTCATCGGGGGGGACGCCACCTATGTCGTCATACCGCGGGAGGTCATGGAGATGGACTGCCTCCTTCCGTACGAGGGGGACGCCTTCTTCCTGGGCTCCCTCGCCGAGCCCGTCTCCTGCATCCTGGGGGCCTACCACGCCCAGTACCACGGCAAGCCGGGCTCCTACGTCCACGAGATGGGGATACGGGAAGGGGGGTCCCTGGCCCTCCTGGCATCCGTGGGTCCCATGGGCATGGGGGCCATAGACTACGCGATCCACGCGGACCGGAAGCCCTCCCGGGTGGTGGCGACGGACATCGACGACGCGCGCCTTGCGCGGGCGGCCTCCATCTTCACGGTGGGGGAGGCCCGGCGCAACGGGGTGGAGCTTGTCTACGTAAACACGAAAGACCTGGCCGACCCCGCGGCGCGCCTGCGGGAGTTGAACGGGGGAAAGCTCTACGACGACGTCTTCGTCTTCGCACCGGTAAAGCCCCTGGTGGAGACGGCGGACCGGCTTCTCGGAAGCGACGGCTGCCTCAACTTCTTCGCGGGCCCCACGGACACATCCTTCTCGGCCTCCCTGAACTTCTACAATGTCCACTACGAGTCCCACCACCTGGTGGGTACCTCGGGGGGCAATACGGACGACATACGGGAGTCCCTTTCCATGATGGCCGCCGGAAGGCTCAATCCCGCCACCATGATCACCCACGTGGGGGGCCTGGACGCCGTGGCGGAGACCACTCTGAACCTGGACAAGATCCCCGGGGGGAAAAAGCTCATCTACACCCACAAGAGGCTGCCCCTCGCGGCCATCGCGGACTTCCCGGAACTGGGAAGGACGGACCCCTTTTACGGGGAGCTTGCCTGCATAACCGGAAGGGACGGGGGCCTTTGGTCCCGGGAGGCGGAGGATTTCCTCCTGGAAAAGGCCCCCTCGATATGAGCGGCTGCGGGCCGCTCATTCCCCGGGGGATGGTATAATCGTCGGATGAGGATCCGGACCAAGTTCCTGGGATTGGTCTTCCTGGTCTCGGGAAGCTTCCTTCTCCTGGCGGGGCTCTCCGTCCGGACCTATCTGCGGCTCTCGGCCATGCAGAAGGCCATCGACTCGGGGGTCCGGCTCGTGTCCCAGTCCCGCAGGGCTTATACCCTGATGAAGGACGTGGTCTTCGACCTCTTCTCCCCCGGGGTCTACTCTTACCTGCGGGGGATCGTCCTCTCCCCCCGAAGCCTCACCACCCAGAGGGATTGGGCCGCGGCGGTGGGGGACTTCCAGTCCGCCTACGAGGAGTTCATGACGAATCCGGAGATCCAGGGGCTCCTGGCGGACGAGGAGCTCCGGGAGGCCTACACGGTGGCGGGCCCCATGAGCGAACGGGCCTTCGCGGAGGTGGAGGATCTTCGCGCCGTGTTCGACCGCATACGGGAAAAGTATCCCGACGAACCGGAGCTCTACCTCCGAATCCAGGCCTCCAAGGACGAGTCCCTCATCGAGGTCTTCGACCGGGTGCGCTCCGCCTCCTTTTACCTGGGGAACATCTTCGAAAGCTACCTGAACCGCTTCGTCTCCGGCCTGGGGCGCCAGGCTAGGAGAATGGAGGTCCGCGTCCTGGTGGGCTACGGCTGCTCCGCCGCCCTGATCGTCGCGCTTGCGGCCCTGGGCGTGCTGGCCATGACGCGCTCGCTCCTCTCGAACCTGATGCTGGTGGACCGGGCGGTGGAGCGCTTCGCCCTGGGGGACTTTTCCTCCCGCATTTCCCCCTCGGGCCACGACGAGATCGGGCTCCTGGCGGAGAAGGTGAACCTCTTTGCGGGCCGCCTGAAGGCGAACGTCGACTCCCTCACGAAGCTCCTGGAGGACGTGAACCGCGCGGTCCCCGACGCACCGGACCTAACCCGTATCCTGGCCATCGTGACGGATTCCCTCCTCCGGGACGGGGGGGCGGAGTGCGCGGCGGTCTTCCTGGCCGAGGGGGGCGGGTCCGGGCTCAGCGCCTGGTCCGGCTTCTCGCCCTTCCGCGCCGAGCCGGGGTTCCCGTCGGAATCCCCTTGGAGCTTCGGAGGGGCGGCGGGGGACGGGAGCCTTCTGGCCTCCTGCGCCGAGTCGGCTTCTCCCCTCGTGGTGCGGGACGCCCCGGCCGAGGGTTTTTCCCCGGGGGAGCGGGGCCTGGACCCGACGCTCCGTTCCCTGGTCGTCGTACCCTTGACCGTGCGCCGGAACGTCTCCGGGGCCTGCCTGTTCGGCCGCAGGGACCGGGCTTTCACGGACCTTGAGGTGACCCAGCTCATCTCCTTCGCGGACTACGCGGCCCTGGTCATCGAGAACGCCGTGGCCAACGCGGCCCTGGGGGCCCTCCGGGACGCGGAGTTCCAGGCCCTGCAGTCCCAGATCCAGCCCCATTTCATCTACAACGTCCTCAACGGGCTCGTGGCCCTGAACCGCATGGGGGAAAAAAAGGGTGTGGAGCTCTCCCTGCACGCCCTCAAGGATATGCTCCGCTACACCCTGGAGCACGAGCGCTGGGCCACGGTGGCGGAGGAGTTCGCCTTCCTGGAGCGGTACTGCCGTCTCCAGAAGCTCCGGTTCGAGGAGAGGCTCCACTACGTCCTGGACCTGACCCCCGCGGCTGCGGAGCTGCGCGTACCCAAGCTCATCCTCCAGCCCCTGGTGGAGAACGCCGTCCTGCACGGCCTGGAACCCTGCCTCCGGCCCGTGCGGCTGGAGGTCTCCGCCCGGGAGGAGAACGGGATGCTCGTCCTGGGCGTCCGGGACGACGGGGCGGGCTGCGATTCCGTGGCCCTGCCCGCGAGGGAGCGCATAGGGCTGGGGAACATCCGGGAGCGGCTGGCCCTGCTCTTCCGGTCCGCCCGGATGACCGCCGAGGGAAGGCCCGACCGGGGCTTCCGGGCCGAGATAGAAATCCCCCTGGAGGAGCTGGAAAGCCCATGAAATTCCTTGTGGCCGACGACGAGCGCCCCGCGCGCTACGTCCTCCGCTCCCTGATCGAGGACCTGGGCTGGCCCTGCGAATCCGTGGAGGAGGCGTCCGGCGGGCGCGAGCTCGTGGAGAAGGCCGCGGCTATCAAGCCGGACTGCGCCTTCGTGGACGTCCGGATGCCGGGCCTGGATGGGCTTACGGCCATCGAGGAGGCGGCCCCGGCCAGCCCGGGGACCCGCTGGGTCATAGTCTCCAGCTACGGCGAGTTCGACTACGCCCGCACGGCGATCCGGCTGGGCGTGACGGAATACCTTTTGAAGCCCGTGCGCCCCGAAGAGCTCGAGGCCTGCCTGGGTCGGCTGGGCTTGCTGCCCGGCGCCGCGGCCCCGGATCCCGTCCTGGAAACCGTCACCGAGTACCTGCGGCGCAACTTCAACGCGGACGTCTCCGTGGCGGACGCCGCGGCCCTGGTCGGCCGCACGCCCAACTACCTCTCCGCCCTCTTCCACCGGAAGATAGGCTCCACGATCAGCGACTACCTGACCCGACTCCGGGTGGAGGAGGCCGGCCGGCTCATCCGGGAAAAACGGCTCTCCGTGGCCGAGGCCGCGCGCGCCGTGGGCTACGCGGACACCCGCCACTTCACCCGCAAGTTCAAGGCCCTCACCGGCACGCTTCCCTCGGACCTGAAGCCGTAGGATCGTAGAATCCGCCCCCAGCGACCGTAGAACCGGGGCGTTTCCCGTTTTCGGGAACGGGTTTATACCGGAGCATCGAGTTCTCTTTACGTTTTCTAAGGAGGATTTTTATGCGGAAAGTGACCAGAATCATCGCCTTCCTTCTCTGCCTCGCGGTTCTCACCACGGGCGCCTTCGCACAGAAGAAAGTGCGGATCGCCGTGGTCGTGAAGAGCCTGGGCAACGGCTTCTTCGACGCGGTTCGGGACGGCGCGAACGAGGCCGCCAAGGAGCTCGGGAACGTCGAGATCATCTACCAGGGTCCGGCCACCCCCACGGCGGAGGGGCAGATCGAGATCATCGATTCCCTGATCGCCCAGAAGGTGGACGGCATCGCCATCTCCGCCAACGACGCGGACGCCCTCATCCCCATCACGAAGAAGGCCATGTCCCGGGGGATCAAGGTCATCTCCTTCGACTCCGGCATCTCCAAGGCCGGCCGCATGGTCGACCTAGTCCCGTCCGAGACCGAGCTGATCGGCAAGCAGCAGGTGGAGCTCATCGGCCAGCTCATAGGCTACCAGGGCGAGATCGCCATCCTCTCCGCCACCAGCCAGGCCACGAACCAGAACGCCTGGATCGAGGTGATGAAGAAGGAGCTGGCTTCCAATCCCAAGTACGCCAAGATGAAGCTCGTGGCCACCGTCTACGGCGACGATCTTTCGGACAAGTCCTACCGCGAGGCCCTGGGGCTCTTCGAATCCTATCCCAACCTGAAGGGCATCATCTCCCCGACCACCGTAGGCGTGGCCGCGGCGGGCAAGGCCATCACGGACAAGGGGCTCATCGGCAAGGTGCAGCTCACCGGCCTCGGGCTTCCCTCGGAGATGAAGTTCTACGTGGACAACGGCGCCTGCCAGCAGTTCGCGCTCTGGAACCCCATCGACCTCGGCTACACCTCCACCTACATCACCTACGCCCTGATCAAGAAACAGGTCAAGGGCAAAGCCGGCGATGTCGTGAAGGCGGGCCGCATGGGCCAGATCAAGCTCGGCGACAACGTCACCGTCATGGGCGTCCCTTTCGTCTTCAACAAGTCGAACATCGCCCAGTACGCGAAGATGTTCTGACAGACGTCTCCTTGAACCGCAGGCCTTCGCGGGAAGCGCGGGCCGGCGGTTGACGGTATAAAATAAAAAAAAGCCAGGGGCGCGCGCGTATCCGGCAGGGCGGCGGGCGGCGCGCCCCAGCTTTATGGTTCGGACGGAAAAAACCCCGGGATGCGCGGCTTCCCAAAGGTCCTTGGGCCCTTGGAACGATCCGTACCCGGACAGTCAGGAGTTTACGGCGGTGGGCGACATCATACTGGAAATGCGGGGGATTTCACGGTTCTTTCCCGGCATCAAGGCCCTGGAGGACGTCGACTTCACGATGCGGGGGAGGTCCACGCCCTGGTGGGGGAGAACGGGGCCGGGAAATCCACGCTGGTCAAGGTTCTGACCGGCGTGCACCGCCCCACGGCGGGCGCGATACGGTTCCAGGGCCGGGACCGCGTGTTCCTCTCCCCCGTGGACGCCCGCCGGGCGGGCATAGCGGCCATCCACCAGGAGGCCTCGATGTTTCCGGACCTCACGGTCACGGAAAACATCCTCTCCGGGCACTTCCGCAGGGGAGCCGGCGGCCTTTTGGACTGGCGGGGGATGCGCGCCGAGGCACGGGCCCTCCTGGACCGGGTGGAGCTGGCGGTTTCCCCGGACGCCCGGGTCCACGAGCTCTCGGTCGCCGAGCGGCACCTCGTGGGCATAGCCCGCGCCCTCTCGGAGGAAGCTGGCCTGGTGATCATGGACGAGCCCACGAGCGCCCTGTCGATGCGGGAGACCGAGGACCTCTTCCGGATCATCCGCCAGCTCAAGTCCGAGGGGAAGGCCATCCTCTTCATCTCCCACAAGTTCGACGAGCTGTTCGCCATAGCGGACGCCTACACGGTCCTCCGGGACGGCCGCTACATAGGCGAGGGTTCCATGGCGGAGGCGTCCGTGGATTCCCTGGTGCGCATGATGGTCGGGCGGGAGACGGGCCTTCTCTACCCGGAGCGGACCAAGCGCCCGGAACCCACGGCCCCCGAGACCCTGGCCGTGCGGGACTTCTCCCGCACGGGCTTCTACCGGGACGTCTCCTTCTCCCTGCGGGAGGGGGAGATCCTGGGGATGTTCGGGCTCGTGGGCGCGGGCCGCTCCGACGTGGTCCGCTCCCTTCTGGGACTGGAGCCCCGGGATTCCGGGACGGTCCGGGTCCGGGGAAAGGAAACCCGAATCTCGAACCCCCGGGACGCCCTCCGAGCCGGTATCGCCCACGTCCCGGAGGACCGGCAGTCCCAGGGACTGGTGCTGGACATGGCCATCGGCGACAACATCACCCTGCCCCAGGTAGCCTCTCTGGCCAAGGGGCCCTTCCTTAACCGGGAGGCCGAGGAGAAGGTGGCCCGCACCTACGGAGAACGCATGGAAGTGAAAGCCTCGGGCTGGAGGATGGAGGCCAAAAACCTCTCGGGCGGGAACCAGCAGAAGGTGGTCCTGGCCAAGTGGCTCGCCACGGAGCCGGCCATCCTCATCCTGGACGAGCCCACGAAGGGGATCGACGTGGGATCCAAGGCCGCGGTGCACGCCTTCATGGCCGACCTGGCGTCCCGGGGCATGTCCATCCTGATGGTCTCCTCCGAGCTGGAGGAGATCCTGGGTATGTCGGACCGGGTCCTCGTGATGCACGAAGGCCGGGTGGCCGCCCTGTACGACCGCGCGGACGCGGACCAGGCCGCGGTCATCCGGGCCGCAACGGGAGCTTCGGACGCCGCCGGGGGCCCCAAGGCCCGCGCGGAAGAGGGAGGCCGGGCGTGATTCGCAATATCCTGAAGCGCCGGTCTTCCTTTCCCTGGTGGTTTTCTGCGGACTCGTGAGCCTGCGGGCCCCCACCTTCCTCTCGGCTGCCAACATCAACACGGTGCTGAACGACACCTGCGCCCTGATCATCGTGTCCCTGGGCCAGCTCCTGGTGATCATGATCGGGGGCATCGACCTCTCGGTTTCCGCGGTCATGGCCTTCACGGGAATAATCACGGCCCTCATGAACCAGCACATGCCGGGGATCCCGGCGGGGCTCTACCTTCCGATGGGCGTCGCGATGGGAGCCGCCCTGGGGGCCCTTACGGGTTCCCTGGTGGCGTTCGGCGGGCTCCCGCCTCTCATCGCCTCCCTGGGCACCATGAGCGTCTACCGGGGGATCGTCTTCCTCGTGAGCGACGGGGCCTGGGTTACGACCCACGAGATGACCGCCGGCTACCTTTCCCTGCCGAGCTTTCCCATCCTGGGCGTCCCGAGCATGATCTGGATGATGGTCCTGATCTTCTGCCTGGCGGTGGTCTTTATGCGCTACACCTCCACGGGCCGGGAGCTCTACGCCTTCGGGGGAAACAGGACGGCCGCCCTCTACGCGGGGGTTCGGGAACGGAAAGTCGAGATGACGGCCCTCGTCCTCTCGGGGACCCTGGCGGGGCTCGCGGGGGTGCTCTGGGTCTCCCGCTACGGGATGGCCCACAGCGAGACGGCCGCGGGCTTCGACCTGCAGACCGTGGCTTCCTGCGTGCTGGGCGGGGTCTCCATGTCCGGTGGCTCCGGGACGCCCGTCGGCGTGCTCGTCGGGGCCCTCTTTTTCGGGCTGATCAACAACGCCCTCACGGTCTCCCGGCTCTCGCCCTTCTACCAGATGGCCATACAAGGCTTCATCATCCTTTTCGCGGTTATATCGAACACCCTCGTGGACCGCAGAACCCAGCTTCGACTGATCGCCCGGAGGAAGATATGAGTCCGGAAAATCCGCGCAGCCTCAAGCCGGGCTCCCGGCTCGCGACCTTTCTCTTGACCTGGGAGTCCATCATCTTCCTCATCTTCGTCCTCGTCGTGGTCGCCAACTCCCTGCTCTCGCCCTATTTCCTGGACTGGTACAACCTCTTCGACGCCACCTTCAACTTCACGGAAAAGGCCGTCATCTGCCTGCCCATGATCTTCGTGATCATCTGCGGGGACATCGACATCTCCGTCGCCTCCATCATCTCCCTGTCCAGCCTCTTCATGGGGATGGCCAGCCAGGCGGGGGCCGGCACCTGGACCCTCGTGGCCATAGGCCTGGGCGTGGGGCTTTTGTCGGGGCTCTTCAACGGGCTTCTCATCACGCGCCTGGACATACCGGCCATAGCCGTGACCATAGGCTCCATGTCCCTCTTCCGGGGGATATCGAACGCGGTCCTGGGCGACCGGGCTTACACGAAGTACCCCGAGTCCTTCGGCTTCTTCGGCCAGGGCTACGCGATCGGGAACCTGGTGCCCTTCCAGCTTATACTCTTCCTGGTTTTAGCCCTCCTGGCCTGGGTGGTCCTCAACCGGACGGTCTTCGGGCGCTACGTCTACGCCATCGGGAACAACAAGACCGCGGCCAAGTTCTCCGGCGTCCCGGTCCAGGACGTTCGCCTCGCGATCTTCACGGCGTCGGGGCTGCTCTCGGGCCTGGCGGCGGTTCTCCTGACCTCCCGGATAGGTTCCACCCGGCCCAACATCGCCTCGGGCTGGGAGACGGAAGTCATCGCCACCGTCGTGTTGGGCGGGGTGGCCATCGTGGGGGGCAAGGGCAACGTGATCGGCGTGATCATCGCCAACTTCCTCCTGGGCTACCTGAAGTTCGGCATGGGGGTGATGAACATACCCGGGAAGGTGATGAATATCATAACGGGGCTGCTCCTCGTGGTGGCCATACTTCTGCCGCGGACGGTGGACAGCGCGAGAGCCCGGGCCCTTTTGAGGCGCACGGCGGACAACGGGAGAAAAACATGAAAAGCGATACGGAACGGTTCCAGGACGCCCTCGAGATCTATGCCCGGGCCGGCGTGGACGCCCAGGCCGCCCTGGCCGCCGCGGAATCGATCCCCATATCGATCCATTGCTGGCAGGGCGACGACGTGGGGGGGTTCGAGCGCGCGGGGGCGGAGCTCTCCGGCGGGGGCATACAGGTGACGGGAAGCCAGCCCGGGAAGGCCCGGACCGTGGAGGAGCTGAGGGCGGACATCGACATGGTGGCTTCCCTCTGCCCGGGGCCGAAGCGCCTCTCGCTCCACGCCTCCTACGGCGAGTTCGGGGGAAAGACGGTGGACCGGGACGCCCTGGAGCCGGAGCACTTCGCGGGGTGGATCTCCTGGGCCCGGGAGCGGAAGCTCCCCCTGGACTTCAATGCCACCCTCTTTTCCCACCCCAAGGCGGCGGACGGCTGGACCCTTTCCCACCGCGATCCCGGGATACGGGATTTCTGGATCGAGCACGTTAAAAGGGCGCGGGCGGTGGCCGCGGCCATGGGGCGCGCCCAGGGAAGCCCCTGCGTCCACAACACGTGGATCCCCGACGGGGCCAAGGACCTGCCCGTGGACCGGGCGGGATACCGGACGCGCCTCGTGGAAGCCCTGGACCGTATCCTTGAGGACAAGCACCCGGCGAAGGAGCTGGAGGACTCCGTGGAGGGAAAGCTCTTCGGGATCGGGAGCGAGGCCTTCGTCGTGGGCTCCAACGACTTCTACCTGGGCTACGCGGCCACCCGCCGCATCCTCCTCACCCTGGACATGGGTCACTTCCACCCCACCGAGAGCGTGGCGGACAAGATCACCGCGGTGCTGCCCTTCGTACCCGGCCTCCTTTTGCACGTAAGCCGGGGGGTGCGCTGGGATTCGGACCACGTCGTGATACTCACGGACGACCTCCTGGAGCTCTGCCGGGAGCTGGCCCGCTCCGGGAGCCTGCCGCGGATACGCTTCGGGCTGGACTATTTCGACGCGTCCATCAACCGCATCGGGGCCTGGTCCCTGGGCTACCGATCCGCCCGCAAAGCCCTGCTGTATGCCTTCCTGGAGCCCCGGGCGGCCCTCCTTGCCGCGGACGAGGCCGGGGACGGGTTTGAGCGCCTGGCGCTCCTGGAGGGGGCCAAGAGCCTCCCCTGGAGCGCGGTCTGGGACGAGTGCTGCCGGCGGTCCGGGGCGCCCAGGGACCGGGAGTTCGCGGCTTCCGTCAAGGACTACGAGCGGACGGTCCTTTCGGGGAGGCGCTGACATGGGCGAAGAAGTACTCTCGGAACTGGCCGCCCTCTCGCGCCGCTACGGCTCCGATCCCGAATGGGTCTTGGCGGGGGGCGGGAACACCTCCCGGAAGGACGGTTCGACGCTCTGGGTCAAGGCCTCCGGGGCCTCCCTGGCCTCCATCGGCCCCGAGGGCTTCTGCGCCGTGGACCGGGGGAAGCTGGACGCCATCTGGGGAAAGACCTACCCCGAAGACCCGGACGCCCGGGAGGCCGCGGTCCTCGCGGACTTGATGGCCGCGCGGGAGCCCGGGGAGACGAAGCGGCCCTCGGTGGAGACCCTCCTGCACGGGTTTTTTCCCCAGACCTACGTTGTGCATACCCACCCGGCCCTGGCGAACGGGATGAACTGCGGTCGGGAAGGAGCGTCCGCCTTTCGGGAACTCTTTTTCGGCGAGGCCGTCTGGATACCCCTCACGGACCCCGGGTACGTCCTGGCTCGGGCCGTCCGGGAGGCCGTCGGGGAGTTCCGCTCCCGGACGGGGCGCTTCCCGGCCCTCATGTTTCTCCAGAACCACGGGATGCTCGCCGCGGGGGACACGCCCGGAGAGGTCGACCGCATTTCCCGGGAGGCCTTGGAACGCCTTTCCCGGCGACTGGTCCGAAGGCCGGACCGTTCCCCCCGTGCGGTTCCCGCGCCCGACCTTGTGCAGGCCGCTGCCGCGGTCGCCCGGCGCGCCCCGGAGGGTTCGTTCCTCCTGCACCGCGCGGACCCGGACATGCTGGGCTTCGCGGAGAGCCGGGAGGCCTTCGCCCCCTTGTCCGCCGCCTTCTCCCCGGACCACATCGTCTACGCGGGGCACGAGTTCCTCTACGCCCCGTCGCCGGGGCGGATCGACGAAGCGTGGACGGATTACCGGAACCGGAACGGGCAGGATCCCAGGATCGCGGCGGTCGCGGGGGTGGGGGCCTTCGCCGCGGCCCCCGGCCGCCCGGCGGCCGAGACCGCGATGGCCCTATTTCTGGACGCCTGCGCCATCGCGGTCTACGCCGAGAGCTTCGGCGGCGCCCTGCACATGACCGAGGAGAAGATCGAGTTCATACGCAGCTGGGAAGTGGAGCGCTACCGGGCCAAGGCCCGGGAGGGGGAGGCGAAGAAATGACGCGAGTCGCGTTCAAGATGAAGCTGAAGCCCGGCTTCGAGGCGGAGTACAAGCGGCGCCACGACGCCCTCTGGCCCGAGATGGCCGCCACGCTCCGGGAGGCGGGGATCTCCGACTACTCCATCTTCCTGGACCCCGAGACCCGGATCCTCTTCGCGGTCCAGAAGCGCGCCCCGGGCTCCACGGCGGACGACCTGCCGACCAAGGCGGTGGTGCGGAAGTGGTGGGATTATATGAAAGACATCATGGACACCAACCCGGACGGTTCGCCGGTCAGCCGGGACCTGGCGGAGGTGTTCCACCTGGAGTGACGGGCGGGATTCTGCGAAAACGAGGCCGGCAATAGGCTTCCCTTCGACTTCGCGGCGTATGGAGCCGTATGAGAAGTAACCGTTGACATTACATCAAGTATGACGTATCCTTAGATGTAACCAATATGGTTACATAGCTTGAGCAAGGAGGCAAGCCGTGAAGGATGTCGTCGATTTCCTGAAGGCCAGCGGGGTCCAGTACTTTTCCACCGTGGGATCGGATGGCAAGCCGAAAGTCCGTCCTTTCGGGTTCATGCTGGAGGAGGGCGGGAGGATCTATTACTGCACGTCCAACCGGAAGAATGTCTTCCGGGAGATGGAGAAGCAGCCCTGGGTCGAGCTCTGCGCCCTGGGGGCGGAAAACTCCTGGATGCGCCTGTCGGGTCGGGCGGTCTTCGTGCAGGACCTCGCCCTCAAGGCGCGGGTGCAGGAAGCGAGCCCCATGGTCAAGGGGCTGTACGGGACGCCGGACAACCCCGTCTTTGAGGTTTTCTACCTCGCGGAGGCGCAGGCGGTCTTCCAGGACTTCTCCGGGAAGCCTCCCCGGATCGTGAAGCTGTAGCGGATTCGGGCCGGGCTTTCCCCCGGCCCGTTGCCTTTCCTCGTGGACTCGGTTATCGTTTCGACCGGGGCATATGCAGATCGGCACAAGGTTCTCCATAGCCATCCACCTCCTGCTCGCCGTGGAGGTCTTCAAGGAGACCCGCAAGGTCACGAGCGAGTTCATAGCCTCCAGCGTGAACACGAACCCTGTCGTCATACGAAGGATCATGGGTCTTCTGGGAAAAGCGGGGCTGATCGAGACCTCGGTAGGCACCGGGGGCATACGCCTGGCCCGCGGCCCGGAGGCCGTCTCCCTGTTGGACATCTATTCCGCGGCGGCGGCGGCCGATGAACGCCTTTTCCGCATCCACCCGGACCCCGCCCAGGCCTGCCCCGTGGGCGGCAATATCGAGGGAATCCTGGCGCGGCGCTTCCGGGAAGCCCAGGAAGCCCTGGAGCGGAACCTCGCGGAAACCAGCCTTGCGGATCTCCTTGAGGACCTCGAGCGGAGGATGGCGAGGAAGGACTGATCCCCGTCACCCCGGTATCTCGAAGACTCCCTCCAGGACGTGCCGGGGGGCGTAGGGGAAGCGGCGGAGATCCTCCCGGGCCGTAACGCCGGAGAGCACGAGCACCGTCTCTATCTCCGTCTCCATGCCCGCCACGATGTCCGTGTCCATGCGGTCGCCCACGATGGCCGTCTCCTCCCGGGGGGTGCCCAGGCGCTTCAGGGCGTGGCGCATCATGAGGGGGTTGGGCTTGCCCACGAAATAGGCCTTGCGCCCCGTGGCCAGCTCTATGGGGGACACGAGGGCCCCGCAGGCCGGCACGATCCCTTCCTCCAGGGGCCCCGAGACGTCGGGGTTCGTCCCCACCAGGCGGGCGCCGGCGGCCACGAGTCGGACCGCCTTGACCAGGGTGTCGAAGGAATAGGAACTCGACTCGCCCACCACGACGTAGTCGGGATTCGCGTCGTTCATCGTATAGCCGGCGTCGTAGAGGGCGTTGATGAGGCCCGGCTCCCCGATGGCGTAGGCGGTTCCCCCGGGGTGTTGGTTCGAGAGGAAGCTGGCCGTCGCCAGGGCGCTCGTGTAGAAGTGCTCCGGCTCCACCTCGACGCCCAGTCGGGCCAGCTTCCGGGAGAGCTCGATGGGGCTCCGGGAGCTGGAGTTCGTAAGGAATAAAAAGCGCTTTTCTTCCCGTTTGAGCCAGTCCACGAACTCCCCGGCCCCCTTGAGCAGGCGGTTGCCGTGGTAGATCACCCCGTCCATGTCGATGATGAAGGCTTTCTTCCCCCGAATCAGGTCCAGGTTCGCATCCATAACCGTCCCCCGGGGCGGTTTTCCGGAACCGCCCGGATCGACTATAGTATGTACGGATACGACTTCCAAGGTATCCGCGGAGAATTTCCCATCCCGGTTCGGCCCGGGGCTGTTTCCAGGGAGACGGGCCGGCTGGTAGAATCGATCCCGGGGGCTCGGTCGGGTTTCCCCGGGAAAGGAGCAGTATATGTCCGGAAAAATCTGGTTCATTACGGGAGCGTCCCGGGGATTCGGGCGCGTCTGGACGGAGGCCGCCCTGGCCCGGGGGGATTCGGTGGCGGCGGCGGCGCGGAATCCCGACGTCCTTGCGGATCTCTCCGCCCGGTATGGAAAATCTTTTCTGTCCCTCAGGCTGGACGTCACGGATCGAAAGACCGTTTTCGCCTCGGTGGAGACGGCCGCGAAAGCCTTC
>CAYTYG010000011.1:11625-20675 GCA_964441515.1 uncultured Treponema sp. | reverse complement strand
GTCCTTGATCCCGTTTTCGCTCATCCCTGCTCCGTGGCGTACCGGACGCGGCAGACCGCCGTCCACCCGCAGTTCGCGCAGTCCCGATCCTCCGGGCGGAGGGGGCGGAAGTCCCCGGCCCGGAGCTTCGCCGCGGTAGCCCTCAGGTGGGCCTCGAAGACCTCCAGCGCGGCTTCGTAGTCCTCGCGGCTTGCGGAATCGGGCCCCAGGACATCCAGGGCCCTGGCGTCCTCGATGGACCAGTACCGGGCCCGGCGTATCGGCTTTCCCGCGGCCTCGCAGAGGCGGATATACGCGGCCATCTGGAGGGAGCCCAGGTTCCCGTCCTCGTCCAGGTAGACCTCGGCCTTCCCGGGAATGACGCGCTTCTTGTAGTCGATGACCGCGTACTCCCGGCCCTCGGCCGCTTCCCGGCTCGCCACGCGGTCCAGCCTCCCTACGAGGAGGACCTTCTCGCCGGGATAGTCCTTCCCCATCTCGTCCTCGATCTCTTCCACCTCCCAGCCCGCGAAGCCGCCCGTCTCCTCGGCCAGGAGGCGGCGCATGCGGTCCGCCAGCTTGGGGACGTAGGCCTCGAACATGGGGCGGAGGAAGGGGCCGCGGCGCTTCTCGAAAACGGGAAGGACGGCGTCTACGGCCGCGTCCACCCAGGAATGGTACTCCTCGAGCCGCGCGGGGTCGAAGGGGCCGGAGCCGGCTATCCTTTCGTACAGGATCTCCAGGGCGGAGTGGGCCATCTCGCCGGCCAGGCGCGCGTCGAAGAAGCCTATGCCGGATTTCTCCTCCTTGAGGGCCAGGGCGCGCGCGAGGAGCCAGGCGAAGGGGCAGGCCCGCATCTCCTCGATGTGGGTGGCCGAGAGCCGGAGCCTCCCGTCCTCTTCCAGGGAGCGCGCCAGGGCCGAGGCCGTCGCCTCCGGGGAAGCCCTGTCCCTCTCGTAGTTCGACCCGGGCTTCCGGAGCGACGTCTCCGCGGAACGCGCCGCCCGGACCTGGGCCTCAAGGAGCTCTTCCGGGAAGGGGCCGCCCGACCAGGCCCGCGCCTCCGCAGTCCACGGGTCCGTCCTCCGGGTCTCGGAATAATCCGAGGGGGGGGCTATCCGGCCCCCCCGGGAGAACCAGGGGAAGGGAAGGCTCCAGCCCGAGAGCCCCTCCACCGCGTAGGTGAAGACGGTAGAACCCGACGCGGCGTACGCCCTCGCGTATTCCGGGGAGGCGTCGCGGTCGGGCCAGCCCAGGGTCTCCTTCTGGTCCTCCCGGAGCCCCGGCGCGTCCCCGAAGTTAACCTTCAGCCCCTCCTGGGAGCACCCCGCGACATAGTGCTTTTTTACCCCCAGGAGGGCGGAGACGCGGTAGGCGTAGACGGGGACGGCCGCGCCGGACGCCTGGGGTACGTAGGGTTTGCCGGCCAGAACCTCCCGGAAGAGGTCGAAGGGGCGCGGAACCGGGCCGGAGAGGCCTAGGGCGGCTTCCTCCCGGGCGAAGCCTTTCAGCTCCTCCATGGCGCGCTGGAAGCTCCTCTCGTCCCCCTCGGAGAACCGGGCTTCGTCCAGGAAGCTCCTACGGAACCCGACGAACGCGTCCGCGAGGTCCCGGAAGGAGGCGGCCCCGGTCAATCCCTGTATCCCGTCCTTTATCCTGCGGTAGAAGGATTCCAGCCCCGGGGTCCTCGCGCGGCAGGCGCGGAAGCTCTCCAGCCAGGCGTCGCGCGGCTTGCCCCGGACATGGAAGGGGGCGTAGGCGTGGTATTCCATCCCGAAGCGCACGAGCGCCCGGGCCGTATCCGGCTCCTTCCAGGGGAGGAAGCGGTCGAGGAGGAGGGCGTTCACCGACTCCTGGTCGAAGGAACGCTTCGAGCAGCTTCCCAGGGCCGCGAGAAAACGCCCCACCGGGTGCTTCGCCAGCGGGAGCCCGCTCCGGATCCCGACGCGGACCCCCGCCAGGGCCGCGGCCTTCTCCACCCAGGGCGCCGCCGCTTCCAGGTCCGGGACCGTGACCGCGATCTGTTCGGGGCGCAGCCCTTCGTCCAGGTCGCGGGAGACGGAGCGGAAGATCCAGCGGAGCTCCTCGTGGATGTTGGGGAACTCGAAGAGGTCCGGGGCCCCGGCCGTATCCGGAATGTTCACAATTTGTACCGAGGAGGCCGCGGCCAGGGTTTCCCGGTACTCGCCATAGTCCTGCGCGAGCCCGGGCGCAAAAAGGACGCAGGCCTCGCCGGTCCGGGGAGGGGGGAGCGGTTCGAAGGCGGGCTCGAAGAGTCCGCGCTCCCGCAGGAAAGAAGCGTATCGCATGTACAGGAGGGAGAGGTCGCGGATCTTGGGGTCCGAGGGCGCTCTCGACGCGCTGTCCGCTATCCGCTTGAGCCCCGGCAGGATGTTCGCCAGGAAGGGGACATAACCCTGGAAATCCTGCCGGTGCTCCTCCCGTATCAGGCTCTTGAGGAAGGGGCTCCGCGCGTTCGCCTCCAGGGTCGAGGCGGTCCAGAGTAGGCGTACGCGCTTGAGCCGGTCCCCGGTGACGCCGCCGGGTTTCCGGGAGTAAAGCCGCTCCTTGAAGGTATCCCAGCCCAGGAAGCGATCCGCGGATACCGCGCGGACGCCCGGGATATCCAGGGCCCGGCGCGCCCAGGACGCGGCGGCCACCTCGCTGGGAAACACGAAGGAGACGGAGGGGTCGCGGATCCGCTCCCGGATGGCCGTTTCGATGAAGGGATACATGCCGCCCGCTCCGCCGGCCTACCGGCCCCAGGCCCCCTCGATCTCCGATATGAACATGCGGTGCCAGTCCCCCTGGGGGTAATTGGAGAGAATCGCCGGATCGACCGCCCGGCCGGCCTCCAGGTCCTGGGCGTAGAGCTTGCGGCACAGGAGCACGAGGCGGGCCTGCTCGAAGGAGACCGCGCCGGGCGTCGGCTCGAAGGGCTTGAGCCCCGTCAGGGCCGCCTTGTCCGCGTCCCGACCGGAGACGCTCCCGCATTTCGCGAGGATGCCGCGGTGCTCCTCCGGCAGGAAGGAGAGGGTGAACCGTTCGGACCGGTTCAGGAAGCCGAAGGTGTGCCGGGAGGGGCGCACGAAGACGAAGGCGACCGGCTTGTTCCACAGGACGCCCACGCCCCCCCAGGAGGCGGTCATGGTGTTCCATCCGTCCGGGCCGCCGGCGGTGACCAGCATCCAGTCCTTCCCTATGAGCTTCCAGGGGTTGTCCGGCAGTTTTTCCAGGTCCAGGGGCTTGATCGGCATGCAGTCTCCTTGCGCTTGGGTTTTCTATCGATCCAATTCTTTCGTCATCCCGTCCACCCTATAGCCCGATCTCTCCTGCGCGTCCAAAAGCCTTGAATAGGCTTCTTCCGCCTCGGAAAGGCGTTCCGCACGGGCTTTCCCCCTCGGACCGGGCGGCAGGACGGCCGCAAGGGCCATGCAGGCCGCGGCCAGCCCGAAGCCTTCCTTGTTGAACCAGGCCACGCCGTCCCAGGTGTTGATCCCCAGGAGCCGTTGGCCGTCCTCGTCCCCGATCCAGGCCTTCCAGGTCTCCGAAGCGGAGGGCTTTTCGGGGTTCAGGGCGCAGGCGGTCTTCGCCGCGTTCGCCAGCCGCCAGGCCTCGTCGCCGGGGACGCCCGCGGCCTGCAGGGCCTCCCGGAGCTTGCGGTCCAGGCACCAGAAGTCCACCAGGGCCCGGGCGTCCGGACCCCGGGCGCCGGGTCCCAACAGGGGGCGCAGGGATCCGAAGACCGCGACGGCCACGGCCGCTTCCGGCGCCCGGGGGAATCCGGCCGCCAGGCGGGCGGGTAAGGATTCGGGGCCGCGCCGTCCGCCCGCCGACAGAAGTTCTGCCAGTTCCCGGAAGGAGGCGGTCAGGGCCTCCGCCGCGGCCTCGTCGGGCTTGCGGCCGCTCGGGGTCCGGGCGCTCCCGGCAGGCGCTGCCGGTTCGGAGCGGCCCGGCGCCGGACCGGAGTCCGGGTAGAGGTCCGCGAGGAATACCCGGGCCGTCCGGGCGAAGGCGCGGCAGGGCTCCTGAAGCGTCTTGAGGCGGTCCGCCAAGTCCGGGGGCAGGCTCGCCCGGGGGACCGGGGCGGTTTTCTCCGGGGCGGCTTCCGTCGGTGTCCCGGCGGCCTTCTTACGGGCCGGCTTTCCCGCAGCGGGCGGCTCTTCCTCGGGGGCCGAGAAATGGGCTCGAAGGGCGGCCAGCAGGTCCGGGGAGACCAGGGCCGAGAAGGCGGCGTACAGCTCCGCCAGGTCTATGTCCTGCAAGGCCGCCGAGACGTCCGGCGTCCCGGCTCCGGCGAGGGCGCGGCAGAGGGTTCCGTAGCGCCCCGTGTCGTCGTCCCCGACCTCGTGGATGTCCAGGAAAACTTGGCTTTCGAATCCGTTCAGCGCCAGGTGGAGGCCCCGCTCCGCGATCTCCCGGGAGGGGCGCAGATACCAGAGCCCCGATCTCTGCTCCCGGAAGACGAGGTACTGTACGTCCCCGCCCGAGAGCCCCAGGGCGTCCGAGAGGGAGCGCTGGACGTGGCGCTTGGCGCCGTCCGGAAGGTTTTCCGCGAAGTAGCAGGACATCCGTATCCAGCCCGAGGCGCGCGGGTAGGCGTTGTTGTAGGCCACCAGGGCGCGCTCCGCCCCGGTCCGGTTGGAGTAGGCGAAAACGTTCTGGTTCACGCCGCCGTCGGGGTCCCACAGGTCGTAGAGGAGGAAGTCGTCCACGCCGGAGAAGATGTGGCGGCGCTTCAAGAGGGGGAAGATCTCCCGTTCGTGCCGCGCCACGAGGTCCGCGTCCGGGCTCTCGTCCCGGTAGGACCTGCGGTACTCCATGCCGTACTTTTCCTCGAAGCCTTCTATCTGCCCGTGGCCGAACATGGGAAGCCCCGGCAGGGTGGCCATGAGGGTGCAGATCCCGAAGTACTTGTCCCCCCGGCCGAACTGCGCCGCCGCGGTCTCCTCGTCCGGGTTGTTCATGAAGTTCACGAAACGCTTCAGGATGCGCTTGTCGAATTCCTGGGTGTTCTTGATGGTCTCCCGGAACTTGGCGTTTTCCTCCCGCTTCAGCATGTTCATGAAGGCGGAGTTGTAGACCCGGTGCATGCCCAGGGTGCGGACGAAATAGCCCTCCATCATCCAGAAGGCCTCGGCCAGGAGAAGGGTGTCCGGCGCCTCCCTCGCGCAACGGTCAACGACCTCCCGCCAGAACTCCTCGGGCATGCGCCGGTCGAACTCCTCCCGGGGAAGGGCGTGCTCCGCCCGGGAGGCTATGTCCCCGCCGCCCCCGGGCTCGGGGTACCAGAGCCGCCGGAAGTGGCGCTTCGCGAGGACCATGGCGGCGTCGAAGCGTATGATGGGAAAGACGCCGGCCACGTGGAGGATGCGCTCGGCCACCGCATCCCGGGACTCGGGCTTCAGGAAGTCTATCTGCGCCGTGTCGTTCCAGGGCATGCCCGTGCCGTCGTTCCCGTGGTAGACGTACCGCGTCCGCCCCGTCCGGAAATCCGTGCGCTTGAACACCACCGCCGCGTCGGAGCGGCTGTAGTAATGGTCCTCCAGCCAGACGCCGACCCCGGGGTCCCCGGAGAGGTTTTCCCCGTTGAAGGTATAGCCCGGGAAGGGGGGATAGTCCGACTGGATGAAGAGGTCGGGACGGTTGCGGACCCACTCGGAATCCAGCCCGGTGTGGTTGGGCACCATGTCCGCGGCCAGGCGTATACCGCGCCAGGAGCAGCGCTGCTTGAGGTTCTCCAGGGCCGGCCAACCGCCCAGCTCCACAGCTATCTCGTAGTCGAAGAGGGAGTACGCGCTCGCGGCCGCCTCGGGGTTGCCGCAGAGCTGCTTGATCCGGCGGGAGGCGTCGCTGCGCTCCCAGAGGCCGATGAGCCAGAGGGCGTTGAAACCCCGGGAGGCCAGGACATCCAGCTCCTCGTCGGGTATTAGGTCCAGGCGGTCGATCCGGCGGCCGTAGGAGACGGAGAGCTGGTGGAGCCAGACCAGGGCGCTCTTGGCCATCATCACCACCCGGGGCATCCAGTCCTTGTCCTCGGTGAACCGCTCGTATTCGTGCTCCATCCCCTCGTAGACGTAGACCCGGGAGGGTCCGGGGCCCGGGAAGAAGGGCTTGTCCTCCTCCTTGATCATGTCCAGGCCGCCCAGGATCTTCGCGAGGAGCGGCCCCAGGAGGAGGCCCCAGTTGCGGCGCATGTAGTCCAGCTGCCCCGGGAGGGAGTAGGGCGCGGCCTCCACGGGGCTCCTGAGGAGTTTCACGAGGGTGCGGTTCTCCGGCCCGAACGCCGGGAGGGTGTCGAAGAAGGCCTCCAGCCCTTCCATGGCCGCCAGGTACTTCCGGGAGGAGCGCAGGGCGCGGTCGTCGAAGAGCTCCCGGAAGGGTTCAAAGGCGGGATTGTCGTTGGCCAGCTTCAGGAGCAGCAGCTCTTCCAGGGCCAGGGCGCGGTTCGGAGTCCCCTCCGTGGATCCGTCCAGCCACGCGCGCTCGGAAAGGCCGTCCCGGTAGACGCCCAGGGGCGGGAAGTCCCGGGTGAAGACCAGGAGCAGGGCGTCCAGCTCCTTGGCTCCCAGGGAAGACTCCAGGAACGAAAAGGCCCGGACAAAGGAATCCGGCCCGACGGAGGACCGGAACAGGGCGCATACGTAGTGCAGTATCTCGTCGATCAGGCCCATGGCGTTGAGCCGGCCGGCCTTGATCGAGCGCTCCGGGTGGGCCTGGACCGAGGGCCGCGCGTTCAGGGAGCGGGCCAGGACGCGGGCCGCGTAAAAGTTGGGGAGGATCACGTTGCCGCGTATCGTGAAGAGCGACCGGTCCAGGTTGTATTCCGACCGGAGGGACCGGAGGACGTGAAACTCCAGGCCGGGCCCCTCCGGGCGCGGGACCGGGAGTCCGGCGCCCTCGAACGCCGTAAGCCGCACGACGATACCGTTTCGAGTCTGTCCTGCCATGGCGCCCCCCCTTCCGATCATAGCTCACCGGGTGGACGGGGGCAAGCCGCCGGAAGGCGCGGGACGTCCGACAGCCGGCTGTTTATTGGATAGCCTCCGGCGTTTTCCGTCGCAGCCGCAGGTTCCCCAGACGTTCCGCCTGGAAAGAAACGAGACGCGTCCTTTTTCGTATCGAGTCCAAGGTCCGCTCCGTCTCCGGCTCCAGGTTTTTTCCGCCGTACGCTTCCAACTCCAGGGCTTCCACGACAAGGAGCGCCCGCTCCGCGGAGCGGGGGAAGACCCCGGCCAGGCGCCGGGCGTACTCCCGCGGTGTTTCCTGGGGCTTGCGCGCCTGTCCCGCACGGAGCCCGCAGGCCAGGTAGCGGGAATAGGCAGCCTCCGCGGCGCTTCGGGTTGGGGGCTTACAGGAAAGGAGAACCCCTAGGCGGGCGGACAGCCTCGCCCAGCCGCACAGAACCGCGCGCAGCCAGGCTGGAAGAAGGGTTCCCCTCGGCCCGTCCCTGTCCCTTATAACCCTGCGGAAAAGGCTCCGAAAAAGCGCGGCAAGGGCGGACGCCAGCAGGACCGCGAACAGCAGGACCAGGACCGCCCCGAGCGCCCACAGAAAGACGCGCGCCAGGACGCGGTCCGCCTGCCCCGTTTCCAACACGGGCCCCGGTGCGGCGATTCCATTCCCGGAGGCCGCGCCGGCCGCGGGAATCGCGGGGGGGCGGAAACCCAAGAGCCGACGTAAAAAATCCGCCAATCCCGGTTCCAAAGCCTTGAAAGCCCTGTGGACGCATTGTCCCGCGCGCCGGGCCGGGTCCAGCAGAGCGGGCGTCGCCGCCAGTATCCCGGCGGAACCCAGGATAAAAGCCGCGGCACCGGCGGGAAGGCTGTTTTGTCGGGACCCCCGCGAGAGGCCCCCGGAACGGGCGTTTTCCCGTTTGGCCGCGCCCAGAGCCAGGATGCCCGCCAGGAGGGCCGGCAGGATGAGCCGCTCCGCCCAGGGGTTTGAAGCCCGGAATCTCGCAGCTAGGCATAGAACGCCCAGGATAACGGCGAGATTCTCGTCGAAGCGGGCGACGCAGAAGGCGTGATCTGCTTTTTTCCGGGCAAGCCATGCCCCCCGAAGCCAGTACGCCAAGCTCCAGGCCGGGATGGAAAGGCGGAGGAAGAGCGAGCCTTCGGAAGCCATCGCGCGGAGGCCGGGAGGAAGCCCCGGGCAAGGGACGCCCAGGGCGGAAAAGGTTAGGGCCAGTCCCAGGAGGTTGGCCGCGAGGTGGACGATCACCCGCAAGTCCCTCGCCCGTAGGATACGGTTCAGGCCCAGGGCCAGGAGGAAGGAGACCGAGAATACGACGGGAGGAAGGGATTGTTCCGCCGCCATGAAATAGAACGAGGACAGGACCTGCAGTTTCGCGAGGTCCATGAGGGCTATGCAGAACCGGGCCGCGCTCATCCGTCTGCTCCGGCAAGGATGTCGTCGAAGAACAGGAAGGGATGCTCCATCGGCGCGTCATCGCGCCTACGGAAGAGAAAAAGCGCGCGGGACCGTCGAGCCGGGGCGAGGTTGAGGAGCCGGCTTGCCGTTTCCCGCGCCGGGGAATGGGAGGCTACGACGAAGCCTGCGCCGGAGCTTGCGAACCCGCCTAGTAGAGGCCCCAAGGTTTGGCCTTCTTCGGGTTCGCAGCGCGCCATCAGCTCCAGGGCCACGCCCAGATGCTCCGGGCCCCGCCCCGGGGGGATAGCCTGGGAAAAGTCCCGGACCCTCAAGTCGGTAGCCAGGGCGAAGGAATCCCCGGTTTCCGAGAAACGCCGTGCGAGTGCCGCCAGCACTTCCAGGGCGGACTCCAAGCCCTCCGGGTCCGGAGCTTCCAGGAATCCCTTTCCGTCCAGGATCAGGAACACCTTCTGATGGGACGTGGGCGCGAAGATCTTTTCCTGGGGAACGGAAAGCCGGGCGCTCGCTTTCCAGTGGATGTTCTTCGCGGGCCGGGCGCCCTGGTATTCCCGGGTTCCCTCGTACCAGGCGGGGTCCTCGATGACGCCCTTGGAGGGGTGTATCCCGAAATTGTCCCGGAACGGTATGTCAAAGGGACGCAGGGGCGCGGGCCGGGGAAATACCAGGATCTCCCGGGA
>CAYTYG010000011.1:7689-11615 GCA_964441515.1 uncultured Treponema sp. | reverse complement strand
GAGCAGGGGAAGCTTTTCTCCCGGGCGTTGAGGCCGAAGATATCCCCGGCGCGTATCTCTGCCGGCCCCAGGCGGTGTATACCCCGGCGGGAGGCCCGGAATTCCCAGGCGCCTGCGACCCGACCGAACGGACGGACCCCGATATCACCGCGGACGCCCTTGTCGTTTTCCGGCGCCAGGGCGGCGGAATGGTCTATCTCGATCCCTATCCATACGGGAAGGATCTTTCGGTTGTTGATGTCTGCGCTCAATGTCAGCGGCTCCCCCGGAAACAGGCGGGTCTGCCCGCAGGACAGGGCGACCTTAAGCCCGGCAAGGCCCAGCCTTCCCCAAAGGCGCGCCGCGGCCATGAGCGCCAGGGCCATGGCCGCGGCGGCCGCCAATCCCGCCGCGCCGTTCGCCGCCGCGGCGAAGGCTACGAGGCCCAGGGCTGCGATGGTGAGGGGCAGGGTGAAGAGGCTGGCCCCGGCCCCGGCCGGGGGCTCCTCCGCTAATTTCCGCTCTTCCATGGACGGACTCAGACGGGCGACGGCGCCGGGACGCCGGATAGAATCTCGTCCAGGACGCTTTGGGCGGAGGCGCCCTTGGCCCGTTCCTCGTGCCGCAGGATGAGCCTGTGGGTCAATACGGGCGACGCGAGTTCCTTGACGTCGTCGGGAAGCACGAAATCCCGGCCCCTCACGAGGGCCAGGGCTTGCGACGCTTTCAGGAGGCCGAGGGACCCCCGGGGGCTTGCGCCGTAGCGTACCTTGGGATGCTTCCGCGTGGCGGCTACGATGTCCGCTATATACTCCCGGACGGGCGGGGCGACCCGGATTCCGCATCGCTCCTTTTGAAGCTCCACGATGCGCTCCGGGGCGGTCACGGCCCGAAGCCGATCCAAGGGGTCTTCTTCCGAAAACCTTTCTAAAATCGCCAGTTCCTCGACCCGGGAAGGGTATCCTATGTCGATTTTCATCAGGAACCGGTCGAGCTGGGCTTCGGGCAGCGGAAAGGTGCCGTCCATCTCGATGGGGTTCTGGGTGGCGATGACGAAGAAAGGCTTGGGAAGCTCCAGGGTGCCGCTGTCCACCGTAACCTGGAACTCCCCCATGCTCTCCAGGAGGCTGGACTGGGTGCGGGGTATGGTGCGGTTGATCTCGTCCGCCAAAAGGACGTTCGACATCACGGGTCCGGGATGGAAGACGAATTCCCCGGTTTTTTGGTTATAGACGGAAAAGCCCGTCACGTCGGAAGGCAGAAGGTCCGGAGTGAACTGCAGCCGCTTGAAGACCCCTCCCATGCTCTTGGCCAGGGCCTTCGCCATCAGCGTCTTGCCCAGACCGGGCACATCCTCAAGGAGCACGTGGCCTTTCGCCAGGAGCGCCGTCGTCATGAGCTCCAGCACCCTCGATTTCCCGACGATGACCTTGGACGCATTCTCCACGATATCGAGGCATTCTTTTTTTGTGCCCATGGCCCATTCTATCAGAGGATTCCGATCCCACAAAGACCGCGCCGCACCCGTTCCGGGTACGGCGGCCCGGCCCCGGTTCTTTTTGACAGCATTGAAATATCACGGTAGGATAGGATCGAGGCGCGATCGTGGACCCCGGACGCGCGTTGAGCGGTTCCGGCCGGGGCCGCGTACGCCGAAAAGCGGGGAAACCCCCGGGGCGGCCGGCTTCCGGGGCGCCCCGTACACGTAATCGGGACATGGTTTCCCGTGGAGGCTTCGAGATGAGACGATTTGCTGCGGTGCTCATGGTATGCGCCCTGGCCCTGTCCGTCGGCGCGCAGGAAAAGGTGATCCGGATCGGGACCCTGTTCCCGATGACCGGCTCCGTCGCCACCGCGGGGCAGAGGTGCCAGGCGGCGGTCGAGACCATCGTGGACATAATCAACGGGGTATATCCGGACCTGGACCTTCCCATCGCAAAGAAGGCCGGGCTCCTGGACGGCTACCGGATCGAGCTGGTGAAGGCGGACCACCAGGGCAAGCCGGACGTGGCCAAGTCCGAGGCCGAGCGCCTCTACGGCCAGGAGGGCGTCTTCGCGATCATCGGGTCCTACAACTCCTCGGCCTCCAAGCCCGCCAGCGCCGTCGCCGAGCGCCTCCAGAAGATCTTCATGTGCGGGGCCTCCAGCTCCGCGGCCCTGACCGAGCGGGACTTCAAGTACTTCTTCCGCCTGGCGCCGACGGACCGCATAGAGGCCCAGGAATTCGTGAAGTGGTTCGAGGAGCTCAACAAGACCAGGAAGGCCGGGATCAAGACCGTGGCCGTGATCTACGAGAACACCGAGTTCGGCAAGCACGCCGCGGAAGAGGCCAAGACCTACGCGGCCAAGGCGGGGTTCAAGGTCGTGGCGGACGTCCCGTTCACCAACGGGGCCACCAACCTCAACTCCGAGATCCAGCGGCTCAAGGCGGCCAAGCCGGACGCCCTGTTCGGCGCCGTGCTGGGCGCGGACTATTCCCTCATGGTCCGGACCATGAAGCAGTTCAAGTGGAAGCCGAAGATCGCCGTCAACTTCTGTTCGGGCTACCAGGACCAGAAGATCAACGAGCAGCTGGGCAAGGACGGCTGGGGGTTCATGGGCTCCGCGGGCTATACCCCCGAGTTCGGCGCCCGGTTCATGAAGGGCGTGGCCCCCGTGGAGGCCTACTTCATGAAGAAGGTCGGCGTGCCCTTCGACTCCAACTCCATCCAGGAAGCCGTGGCCATATACGTCCTGGCCCTGGCCATCGAGAAGGCCGGGTCCCTGGACACGGAGAAGGTGGCCGAGGTCCTCCGCACCGCCACCTTCGACAGCCCCCTGTCCATGGGCGGGAAGGTCCGGTTCGAGTCCCCGGGAGGACAGAACGTGATGGCCGCCAGCGTTATCTCCCAGCTCCAGGACGGGGCCTACAAGACCGTGTTCCCCTACGAGTACAAGGACGTGGCTCCGCTCTATCCCATTCCCAAATGGTAGGATGAACGTGTCCGGGACGGCCCCGCGCCGTCCCGGACACATCGCGCCCCGCGGACCGCGGGTATCCTTCCCGGCGAGGTTCCATCCGTATGTCGTTGTTTTTACAGGTCGTTCTGGACGGATTGTGGGCGGGGCTGCTGTATGGGCTCATAGCCGCGGGCCTCAGCCTGATCTGGGGCGTCCTGGACGTGCTCAATTTCGCCCACGGGGACTTCCTCATGGTGGGCATGTACGTCTCCTTCTTCCTCGGATTTCTTTTCAAGCTGGACCCCCTGATCTCCTGGATAGCCTCGGGGGCCTTCCTCTTCCTGTTCGGCATGCTCACCTACAAGCTGATCATCTCCCGGCTCCTCGGGAAGGCCATGGCCCCCCTCCTGGCCACCTTCGGGCTTTCCATGGTGATCAAGAACTTCACCCTCAACCGCTTTTCCCCGAACTTCCGCATCCTGGAGTCGACGATCCTGGAGGGCCGCTCCTTCATGATCGGGGACGTGATCATCCCGCTTCCCCAGTTCGTGACCTCGATTTATGCCCTCGCGGTACTGGGCCTGCTCTACTGGATGCTGACCCGCACCCGCTTCGGGTGGGCCGTCCAGGCCACGGCCCTGGACCGGGAGGCCGCCACCCTCATGGGGGTCAACACCGAAAAGATCTTCCTGCTCGTGTTCGGCATAGGCGGCGCCTGCGTGGGGATCGCGGGGGGGCTCCTTCCCTCGTACCTGGCGACCCACCCGGACGTGGGAACCCTGTTCAGCCTGATCGCCTTCATGGTGGTGGCGATGGGCGGCTTCGGCAGCATACCCGGGGCCCTCCTGGCGGCCGTCCTGATCGGGCTCATCGAATCCCTGTCCGGCTTCTATATTGGGCCGGTCTACAAGTACATCGCCGTCTTCGGGATCTACCTCGTCGTGATACTCATCCGGCCCAAGGGCCTTTTCGGTTGGTGACCATGCGCGTCGACAAACGGGCGTACA
>CAYTYG010000011.1:4785-7679 GCA_964441515.1 uncultured Treponema sp. | reverse complement strand
CTTCGGCTGGCCCCTACTCCTGGCGTGCCTGGCGGCCCTGCCGCTTGTCGGGCTCGTCGGCGCGGGCTTCACGTCCCACGTCCTGATTACCGTCCTCCTCACGGCGGCGATGGCCCAGGCCTGGAACCTGATCGGGGGCTACGGCGGGCAGGTGTCCTTCGGACACTCGGTTTTCTTCGGGATCGGGGCCTACGGCGCGGCCTTCGCGGTCTGCGTGGGCAGGACGACCCCCTGGCCCGGGATCGCCGTCGGGGCGATCCTGGCCGCGGTCGTCGCGGTGCTGGTCAGCTATCCCTGCTTCAAGCTCAAGGGCCACTACTTCGCCATCGCGACCTTCGCCGTGGTGGAGATCTTCAACCGGATCTTCATGATCTGGGACTGGGTGGGGGGCTCCGTGGGCCTGGACTACACGATCCTGGAGGACGGGTGGAGGAACTTCACCTGGTCCGTGGACAAGCGGGGCTACTACTACGGGGCCCTGATCCTCTTCGCCCTGGTGTTCACGGCCGCGCGGATCATCGAGAGGTCCCGTTTCGGCTACTACCTGAGGGCGGTCCGGGAAGGCCAGGAGACCGCGGAATCCCTGGGGGTCAACTCCACGGGGGTCAAGCTGACGGCCATGGCCCTCTCCGCCTTCCTCTCGGCCCTCTGCGGATCCTTCTACGCCCAGTACAACTTCCGCGTGGACCCCCCCATGGTCATGAGCCTGGACATGTCGATGCGCTTCGTCCTGGTCGCCATCCTGGGCGGGATCGGGACCTTCTGGGGGCCCCTCCTGGGGGCCGTCGTCCTCATCCCCCTGCAGGAGTACACCCGGGCCTACCTGGTCAAGCTGGGGTCCGGGGTGGACCTCATCATCTTCGGGCTCGTCATAGTCCTGATGATGGTGTACCAGCCCGGGGGGATCCTGGGCATCCTGGCCGGCTCCCGGCGCCGCCGGGCGCGGATCGCGGCCCGCGGGGCGGCGGAAGGGGGCGCCCGATGAGCGGCCTCCTGGAAGTCCGGGGGGTTTCGATGAAATTCGGGGCCCTCTACGCCAACCGGGACGTCTCCTTCGACGTCGAACCCGGGACCATCGTGGGGCTGATCGGCCCGAACGGCGCCGGAAAGACCACGCTCTTCAACTGCGTGGCGGGGTACTACCGGCCTTCCGGCGGGAGCATCCTCTTCCAGGGGAAGGACATCACCGGCCTTCCGGCCTACAAGGTGGCCCGCCGGGGTCTGGCCCGGACCTTCCAGGTGGTGCGGCCCCTGAAGGAGATGACCGTATTCGAGAACATCCTGGTGGGGGCCTACCTGGGGCACCCGGACAACAAGCGGGCCCGCGAGGCCGCCGAACGGTGCATGGAGCTCTGCTTCCTCTCCGAGTGGGGCGACCGCCCCGCCGGGGACATGACGATCGGGAACAAGAAGCGCCTCGAGGTGGCCCGGGCCGTCGCGACCTCCCCCAGGATGCTGCTCCTGGACGAGGCGGTCGCGGGGCTCACGAGCCCGGAGATCCGCCAGATGGTACAGGTCATACTCCGGCTCAAGGAGGAGGGGCTCACCCTGCTGATGGTGGAACACATCATGGAGGCGATCATGCCCATAGCGGACAAGATCGTGGTCCTGGCCTCCGGGGAAAAGATCGCGGAGGGAGCCCCCCGGGACGTCGTCCGGGACCCCAAGGTGGTCACGGCCTACCTCGGGAAGAAATACGCCCAGGCCATGGGCAAGGAAGGCGGGCTATGACCGGGAACCTCCTGGAGGTAAAGGACATCCACTGCGGGTACGACGGGGTTCCGGTCCTGCACGGCGTCTCCCTGGAGGTGCGCGCGGGGGAGATCGTGGCCATCATCGGCGCGAACGGGGCGGGCAAGTCCACCACCATGCGGACGATAGCGGGCCATATGCACCCGACTTCGGGCACCGTTTCCTTCGAGGGGCGGGACATCTCGAGGACCCCGGCCCACGAGGTTGTGGGACGGGGCCTTTCCTACGTCCCGGAGGCGCGCCGGCTCTTCTCCAAGCTCTCGGTTCGTCAGAACCTGGAGATGGGGGCCTTTACGGTCAAGGACCGGGGCGAGGTGGAATCGCGCCTGGAACGCTCCTTCCAGCTCTTTCCCGTCCTGGCCGAGCGGGCCGACCAGATCGCCGAGACGATGTCCGGCGGCGAGCAGCAGATGTGCGCCCTGGCCCGGGGCCTCATGTCGAATCCCAAGCTCATCCTGCTGGACGAGCTCTCCCTGGGCCTCCAGCCCAGCATCGTGGAGCGGGTCCTCGCGACGGTGACGGAGATTCGGAACCAGGGCGTCACCGTCCTCCTGGTGGAGCAGCTGGTGCAGGAAGCCTTGGAGATCGCGGACCGGGGCTACGTCCTCCAGACGGGCGCCGTGGTCCACCAGGGGACCGCTAAGGAGCTCCTGGCGTCCCCGGAGGTGCGAGCGGCCTACATGGGGATGTAGCGTCATTCTGTTGGGCCGCAACGCGGCACACCAGAATGATGGCGACGAGCTTCGCTCGTCGATTGCAAGGAGGGGCTTCTTCGATCTACCGGGAAGAGGGGGCGCCCATGGCGCACGACACGCCTTTCGGCCTCGGGGGGGCTTCCATCTACCAGGTCTTCGTGCGGAACTGTTCCGTGGAGGGAACCTTCGACGCCGCAGTCCCCGCCCTGGAAGCCGCGGCCCGCATGGGCTTCGACTTCGTCTGCCTGACCCCCGTGCACCCGGTGGGCCGAGCTGCCCGCAAGGGCACCTTGGCAGCCCCTACGCCGTGGCGGATTACCGCGCCGTGGAGCCCGAGCTGGGGGGAGAGGCGGGATTCCGCCGCTTCCTGGACGCCGCGCATCTCCGGGGACTCGGGGTCCTCATGGATATCGTCTACAACCACACGAGCCCCGACTCGATCCTGGC
>CAYTYG010000011.1:0-4775 GCA_964441515.1 uncultured Treponema sp. | reverse complement strand
GCGCTGCAGTGCGCCCCGGACCACCCCTGGGTGCGGGAACACCCCGAGTGGTTCTGGAAGGGACCGGACGGCGCCCCGGGCCCCCGGGGGGCGGAGTGGTCGGACGTCGCGGACCTGGACTACGGGAAAGCGGGCCTGTGGAAGTACCAGATCGAGACCCTGGAGTCCTGGCTCCGCTTCGGGGCGGACGGCTTCCGCTGCGACGTGGCAAGCCTGGTGCCCCTGGATTTCTGGGCCGAGGCGAGGCGGCGGTGCGCCGAGGTTCGGGATTGCCTGTGGCTGGCCGAGAGCGTCCATCCGAGGTTCCTGCGGGACATGCGCCGGCGGGGCTTATACGCCGCGTGCGAGGCGGAGCTCCACGAGGCCTTCGACATGACCTACGACTACGACGGGCGAGAGTGTTTGGACTTGTGCCGGTCCGGACAGCGGCCCTTGTCGGACTTCCTCCGCCACCTCTACCTGCAGGAGTGCATGTACCCCGCCGGGGCCGTCAAGGCGCGGTTCCTGGAGAACCACGACATGCCCCGGGCCGCGAAGCGCTTCGGCCGGGGCGCCGCGCTGAGGAACTGGACCGCCTTCGCGATGCTCCTGCCCGGTGCCTTCTTCGCCTACATGGGCCAGGAGCTAGCCCTGGAGGCTAAGCCGTGCCTTTTCGAAAAGGATCCCGTGCCCTGGGAAAAGGGCGACCGGGAGTTCGAAACCTGGTTCGCGAAGGCCCACGCGGCCGCCAAGGAGATCCGCGGCCGGGAGCCGGTGTTCGATGCCCGGGAGGTATCCGCCGGGGTGGTCCTCGCGGAGCGGCGCGGCGGTACGAGGCCCGTGGCTGCCCTTTTCAACCTGGAGGGCCGTTCCGGGGAGGTCCGGCTTCCTTTCCCCCTCCGGGGCGTCGACGTCCTGGACGGGACCCGGATCGAACCGGACGGAGCCCCGGAGATACCGGAGGAACCGCGGATCGTGGAGCTGGACTAGGAGGCGAGCACCGCGGCCGGTAATCCGAATCGTCACCGGGCGCCCGCGATCCATGCCGCAACCCACACGATTCCGTACAGCGCCGGAAGGTGGACAAGATAGATGGCCAGGGTATGCCTTCCCAGCCAGGCCAGGGCGCGGGCCGGTGCCGATTCCAGGAGGCGGCTCGGGGGTTCGAATCTCCTGCGGCCCCCGGGGTACAGGACGGCCGCCAGGGCTATGCCGAAGAGGAACCATGCGTACCAGGGGAGTACGGGGAGGTAGTCCGCGGGGAAGCGGCCTTCCGGGCGCAGGCCCAGCCACCCCAGGGCCAGGCCGGGAAAACGGCGTTCCCCCAGGGCCAGCCCCGCGGCCAGGACGGCCGCCCCCAGCGCCCCGGCGAGGAAGGGTCGGTTCGCCAAGGGATACGAAACAAGCGTTCCGAAGGCGATGAGGTGGATCACCCCGAAGAAGACGAAGCCCTCGGGGCCGAAGGCCGCGTAGGAAACGGCGCTTATCAGCGCGGCCATGACCGCCAGGAAGAGCCCCCGCCGCAGGAAAGGCCGGTAACCTTCCCGCGCCCTCCGCCGTCGCAGGGCCGCGGAAAGCCCGGCCAGGAGGACGAAGGCCGCCGCGATGCACCGGGGAAGCCACCACCAAAATCCCTCCCAGAAGGGGAGGCTGACCAGCCCGAAGAGGACCAGGTCGTAGGAGGCGTGGTAAAACACCATGAGGATAAGGGCCGCGCCCCGCAGCGTGTCGATCTCCGCGTAGCGGTTCATGGCCGAAGTATATACCGGACGCGCCGGCTTGGCAGGGTGCTGAAAAAGTCGGTTGCTTCCCCGATATCCTGCTAGCCCGCCGGTTGCTTCCCGTCCCCGGGGGAAGGCTCCCGGGGCAGGCGCATCCGGAAGACCGTGCCCCCGGATTCCGAGGACTCGAAGTCGACCCGGCCGCCCAGGTACCTCTCCGCGAGGAGCTTCATGCCGTAGGTTCCCAGACCCCGGCCCGGACCCTTGGTGGAATAGGAACGGTGGAAGATCATCCTCCTCTCCGTCTCGGACAGGACCGCGGAGTTGCCCACCCAGATTTCGACGGAGTCCTCTTCCGCTCGCACCCCCGCCCCTATCCGGTCCCCCCGGCCCGAGGCTTCCAGGGCGTTCTTCACCATGTTGGCCACGACCCTGCGGGCCAGCGTCGTATCCGTCCGCAGGCGTCCTTCCTTCGCGGGGGAGGAGCGGTCCAGGCGGATGCCCTTCTCCCGGAAATAGACCTGGAACGGCTTCAAGGCCTGGTCCAGGATGGCGTCCGCGTCCGCGTCCGACATGCTCACCGCCAGCCGGCCGTCCTCGGCATCCTTGAGCGACCGCTGGGAGTCGATCTCCTCCACCAGCCTTTCCGCGGCCTCGTCCGCGAGCTCCAGGAGCTCGCGGCTTTCGGAGGCGCACTCCGACTGCCCGAGCAGGCCGGTGAGGCTCTTGATGGAGGCGGCCGTGTTGAGAAGATCGTGGTAGAAGACGCGCTCCAGGACCTCCCTGCGCTTCTGGGAGGAGCGGTCCTGGGCGGCGAAGGCCACAAAACGCTTCCCGTCGAGCTCGAAGGGCCGGGTCCAGACCAACAGGTCCAGGGAGTCGAAATTGTGGCTCTGTCCCCGGCGGATCACGCTCTCCTGGCCCCCGCCCGTCCCCCGCGCGGCCGCGGCCAGGCATCTTCCGGCGCTGCAGAAGGCGCAGTACTCCGTGGTCCCGCACCCGTCGGGACCCTCCGAGGAGTGGATGCACCCGAGAGCCTCCCCAAGGCGATAGCCCGCCACGCCCTGTATGGAATCGGCGCCCAGTATCCGCAGGGCTTCCCGGTTGGCCCAGAGTATCTGGAGCCGGTCGTTCACGATCAGGATCAGTATGGGGAAATCGCGGAACAGTTCCAGGAGGGGGGAATCCGCGATCCGTCGGGCTTCGTCCTCGATCTCGGTTTCGCCTCTTCGGCCTTCCGAAAGAGGGAGGAGGGACACGGCTTCTCTCATAACGCCTCCGGAACGGCTTATCAAGCCATCCACCTTATTATATAGTACGGACAGGGGGATAGCACTTTGTCCATCGTCGTGGAACATGACAAGCGCAAGAAGGAGATCCTCGAACGGGCGCTGGACGTCTTCACGGAAGAGGGATACGAGGACACGACGTTCCGCAAGATAGCGGAGCGCTGCGGAATCACCCGCACCATCCTGTATATTTACTTCAAAAACAAGCGAGAGATCTTTTCCTACAGCATAAAGCAGTTCACGGTGGGGCTCGAGGCGGACGTCCGCGGGATCGCCGACCGGGATTCCCTCTCCTGCGCCGAGAAGCTGGTTTCCATACTCGGCCTGGTTCTCCGGCGGTGCGCGGAACAGCGCCGGCTCCTTACCGTCATATTCGGCTACCTGGACCACCTCCGCAAGGCCGGGGGGGATCCCGACGAGCGGGTGCGCCGCCGCACGATCCGCATGCGGCACATCCTTTCCACGCTGATCATCGAGGGAATCCGGTCCGGGGAATTCCGCCGCCTCTCGGTGCGGGCGGCCACGGACCTGGTATATTCCCTGATCGAGGCGGCCATATTCCAAATCGTCATCCTGGCAAAGCCGGACGCCGCGACCCTCGCGGAATCCGGGCGCCTGATGGTGGAGGGCATGAAGCGCGGCCCGGAAAGGATAATCCATGATTGAGACTTCGAAAAGCCTTCCCCTGCCGGCCGGGGCCAAGCCCGACTGGCTCCGTGTCCGGGTTCCCGCGGGCGAGGAATGGCGGCGCATGAGCCGCATCGTGGAGACCCGGGGCCTCCACACGGTCTGCGATTCCGCCCGCTGTCCCAACAAGGCCGAGTGCTGGGGCTGCGGTACGGCCACCTTCATGATCCTGGGGAACACCTGCACCCGCAACTGCCGCTTCTGCGCAGTCGCCACGGGCAAAACCGGGGACGATGTGAACCCCGACGAACCGCGGCAGCTTGCCGAGGCCGTCGCCGAACTGGGGCTGTCCTACGCGGTGCTCACGAGCGTGGACCGGGACGACCTACCGGACCGGGGGGCCGGCCACTTCGCGGCCTGCATCCGGGCCATCAAGGAGGGGAATCCCGGCGCACGGGTGGAGGTGCTGATCCCGGACTACCGGGAGGGCGAGATGGAGATCGTCCTGGCCTCGGAGCCGGACGCGGTGGCGCACAATATAGAGACGGTGCCGCGCCTCCAATCCGTCCGGGACGCGCGGGCTTCCTACGGGGCCTCCCTGCATACTCTGGAGCTTGCCGCCCGGGGAGGGCTGGGCGTCGTGAAGTCCAGCATCCTTCTGGGCCTGGGTGAGACGCGCCGGGAGATCCTTTCCTCCCTGGACGACCTGCGGGCCTCGGGGTGCAACAGCGTGGTCCTGGGACAGTACCTCCGGCCGACTCCCGCCCAGGTGCCGGTCGTGGAGTTCATAACCCCGGACGCCTTCCGGGACTTGGCCGGGGAGGCCCGGGCCCGGGGCTTCACCGCCGTGGTGGCCGCGCCCCTGGCCCGGACGAGCTACCACGCCCGCCAGGCTTTCGAGGAAAGGGCGGAGCCGTGAGCGTCCGCCGCGTCGCGAAGGCGCCGGGGCCCCGGCATGTCCCGGCAAGCGAGGCCGAAGCATGATTGTCCGACGCGTCGCAAAGGCGCCGGGGGGGAAGCTGCTCCGGCTGACCGTGGACGTGGAGGCCGGCATCGTGCGCTCCGTCTCCCTCCGGGGGGACTTCTTCGCACACCCCGAGGAGGGCTTCGACCGCGCGGAGGCGAGCCTCTCGGGTTTTCCCGTGTCCGGTTTCGGGGC
>CAYTYG010000010.1:16129-20893 GCA_964441515.1 uncultured Treponema sp. | reverse complement strand
GAGGCCGCCTCGGAGGGCACGCTCTTCCTGGACGAGATCAGCGAGCTGCCGTACCACCTGCAGGCGAAGCTCCTGCGGGCGCTCCAGGAGAAGGCCGTGGACCCCGTGGGCGGCGTCCGCCCCTTGCCCGTGACCGTCCGCATCATCGCCGCGACCAACCGGGATATCGGGAAGATGGTGGAACAGGGCCTTTTCCGTCTGGACCTGTACTATCGCATCAATACGATACACATCCCCCTGCCGCCCCTCCGCGAACGGCCGGAGGACATCGTTCCCCTGGCGGAGTATGTGCTCAAGAAGACCCTGGTCCGGATGAACCGCAAGGACAAGGTCCTGGGCGAGGACGTAGAAGGGCTGCTGGTGTCCTACGGCTGGCCGGGGAACACCCGGGAGCTTGAAAACGCGATCGAGTACGCCGTCAACTTCTGCCCCGAGCGGGTCATCCGGGCCGGGCACCTCCCGGAGTACCTGGCGAAGCCGGGGATCCCCGCCCCTTCCCGGTCCGGGGCGGGCAAAGCCGCGGCGGACGCGGAGCGACAGGCCTTGGAGAACTGTCTGCGGGAGTTCGGCGATTCCGTGGAGGGTAAGCGCCGCGCGGCGGGGAAGCTGGGCGTGAGCCTTGCGACCCTGTACCGGAGGATGGGCAGATTGGGCCTGGGAAAGTAGGCCGAACGGGCGCCCCCCGTCCTGCGGGGTTCCCGCCGCCCGGGCTACTCTACACCCCGCCGTATCCCGAGAGGATCTCCACGAGGCAGGCGTCCACGCCGTCCATGGCGGTTCGATTCACCCTCGCCATGTTCTCGATGCTCCGCAGGGGGGTTTCCCCGATCAGGCCGTCGCCGGGGGAAACGGTAGCCCCCTCCAGGGCGGCCAGGGCCTGGTAGTAGGCTTCCGAGGCGGCGGCGGCCACCTTGTAGGAGCATCCCCCCTTGGCGCCGTCGCAGAACATCCCGCCCAGGCACCCGATCATGTTGTTGACGGCGTCCCCGACGGTTTTTTCCTCCCGGCCGCCCATAAGCCATGCCAGGCCGCCGGAGGCCCCGGCGCCCGCGGCCACGGCGCAACCGCAGACCGGGGAGAGCTTCCCGATATGCAGCTTGATCAGGGCCGTTATCAGGTGGCTCACCGCCAGGGCTCGGCAGAGTTCCTCGTCGGTCTTTCCGTGTTCCCGGGCCGCCAGGGCCAGGGGAAGGATGGCCGTGATCCCGTGGTTTCCGCTTCCGGCGCTGCTCATGACCGGGCGCTTCAGGCCCGCCATCCGGGCGTCGCAGGCCGAGGCCGCGGCCGCGCGGATCCGGTTGGGCAGGTCGTCCGAGAGCCGCCCCCGTCGGATCAGCTCCTGCAGCTTCCGTCCCAGGCCGGAGGAGTAGTCGCCCGTTTCCCCGGCCGAGGACGCCTCCAGGTTCATGCGCACGCCCTCCAGGAGGAAGGAGAGCTCCCCCGCCTCCGCGGTCCCCGCGAGCCTCAGGATGTCCGCCAGGGAGGGCGCGGGTTCCGCGCGGGCCGGGCCGTCGGCATCCCGCCGGGCCCCGGATTCGCAAACGGTCTTTCCGTCCTTCCGTATCTCGACCACGTTGGTATGGCTTTCCAAGATGAGGCATTCGCCCACGCCCCGGTCGGTCTCCACCACGGCTTTCACGTAGAACGCGTCCGGCCCCGGCGCGGCCGTCACGCGCACGATCCCCTTGGACAGAAGTTCGTCCGCGCGTTTCTCGTGCTCGTCCCGTACGCCCCGGAAAACCTCCAGCCGGAGGTCCGGGTCCCCGCAGACCACCGCCAGGGCGGCGGCGAAGGGGATTCCCGTCCGGCGGGTTCCCGGGATCCCGACCCGCATGCCGTTTTTGTAGACGTTGAGGCTCGTGGTCACGGCGATGCGGCGCGCCTCTCCCCCGACCTGCCGGAAGGCCGCGGATACGGCTATCGCCACGGACACGGGCTCCGTGCATCCCAAAGCCGGGACCACCTGCTTCCTTAGCATGTCCAGCAAAGCTTCGTTGTCCATCTCGTTCTCCTTCCGTCCGGGTGCCCTATCCTTGCTTTCAAGCAGAAATCGTGCCAGGAAGCCGAAAAGGGCAAGCGAGCGAATTTCACCGCATTTCCGAGCCCCGCGGCGCCCGGAGAGAGGGGGGGGGCCGGCCCGGGGCTCGCTCTGTTTCTCACCCGGTTTCGCAGAAATATTTCTCATTTGAGAAACCCCGGGGTTCGGGCGGAAGCCGGCCTCCCGAAAAGTCCTTGACAGGGACGAAGAATGTAGGTACCTTTATGACCATAAGAACGATAGCGGTCAAATGGTATTGAACGGACAAGGAGGTTCCATGCCGGCGGGATTCAGCGAGCGCGAACGGGAGGCGATACGGGACCGGCTCCGGGCGGCGGCCCTGGACGCCCTGCGGCGCGGGGGGCTCGGCGCGGCCAGCGTGGCGGACCTGGCCCGGGCGGCCGACATAGCCAAGGGGTCCTTCTACGCCTTCTACCCCAGCAAGGAGCATCTCTTCATGGAAGCCCTGGAGTCCATTGAGGACGGCTACCGGGAGAGCTACGCGGCGGCCGCCGAGGGCGGGGGTGCCCCCGTCGAGCGCCTGGAGAGGGCCCTGCGGGCCATGTTCGACCTGGCGGAGAACGAGCCCGCCCTCCGTTTCCTGGATATGCGCATGGTCGAGCGCATGGCGCGGGCCCTGCCTCCGGAGCGGGTGGAGGAGCACGCCGCCCGGGATTCCGAGTCGATGGCGAGGATAGCCGAGCGGTGGAAGGCCCAGGGGCTCCTCGCGGAGGGCGTCCGGGCGGAGGATGTCGCGGCGGCCGGGTACGCCGTATTCCTGACCGCCGCGGGCCTGGCGAGCTTCCCGGTCGCGATGGCGCGTTCGACGCGGGACATGGTAATCCGGGGGCTGGCCCGCGCGCTCGCCCCGGAGCCCGCGCGGGGGGACGCGCGGAAAGGAGAGACGGAATGATAGAGGTGAAGGGGCTTCGGTTTTCCTATCCCGGCTCCAAGTCCGAGGCGATACGGGGTATAGACTTCTCCGTGGCGCCCGGGGAGGGCTTCGGATTCCTGGGGCCCAGCGGGGCCGGGAAGAGCACGACCCAGCGCATCCTGTTGGGCTCCCTGCGGGGCTACTCGGGCAAGGCCTCGGTGTCCGGGGTCGACGCGAACCGCGCGGACGGGGCCTACCGGGCCCGGATCGGAGCGGCCTTCGAGTTTCCCTGCTTTTACCTGAAGCTCACGGGGCTGGAGAACCTGGAGCTTTTCGCCTCCTTCTACCCGGAACCCCGGGACGACCCCCGGGCCCTCCTGGAGCGCCTGGGCCTGGCGGAGGCGGGGGGCCGTCGGGTGTCCGAGTACTCCAAGGGCATGAAGATGCGGCTCAACCTGGCGCGCGCCGTGATCCATCGGCCCCATGTCCTATTCCTGGACGAGCCCACGAGCGGCTTGGACCCGGCCAACGCCCGGACGGTCCGGGATATCGTCCGGGAGAGGGCGGCGGAGGGGGCGGCGGTGTTCCTGACGACCCACGACATGGCCGCCGCGGACGCCGCCTGCGACCGGGTGGCTTTCCTGGTGGACGGCCGGATCGCGGCCTGCGACGGCCCGGCCGCCCTGAAGCGCCGCTACGGGAAGCGCGCCGTGGTCGTGGAGCGGGAGGACCCGGCCGAGGGCCCCGCTTCCGGCGGGCGTCCGGCCGCCCCCGACCCGGAGGAATTCCCGCTGGACGGGCTGGCGGACAACGCGGCCTTCCTCGCGGAGCTTCGAAAGCCCGGTCTGGCGGCCGTCCGCACCCTGGACTCCAGCCTGGACAGGATATTCCTCCAGCTGACCGGCAAGGAGCTGGCATGAACGCGGTCGTATTCCTCCGGAACGACATCCGCCTCCTCTGGCGGCACGGCTTTTCCCTGGCCTACCTGGTTACCGCCGTGCTCTACGCCGCGGTTCTCTCGGCCCTGCCGCGCCCCTGGGCGGACGCGGTCCTGCCGGTGCTCGCCTGGAGCGACGCCGCCTTCTTCAGCTTCTTTTTCGCGGGGGCGAGCGTCTGCCTGGACCTGGCCCAGGGGACCTTCCGGGCCCTCTTCGTCTCCCCCCTCCGGCCCTGGGTCTACTTTCTGGGCAAGGCGGCGAACCTGGCCGTCCTGTCCTTCGCGATGGCCGTCGCTGTGTCCGTCGCCTGCCGGGGCGCGGATTTCCGGCCGCTTCCCCTGGCCGCGGCCGTCCTCCTGGGGGCGGCCCCCTCGGCCTTCATCGGGGCGGCCCTGGCCCTCCGGTTGCGGACGGTGAACCGGTTCATGATAGGCTCCATCCCGGTATTCCTGGCGCTGGCTCTCCCGGCCGTACGGTACGCCGCGGGCGGACTGGTGTCCGCCCGGCTGTCGACCGTCGTTCGCTTCCTGCCGGCCGAGGGCTCTCTCGTCTGGTCCCGGGCGGCCTACGCTCCGGTCCCGGGGAAGGACCTGGTCCTGGGGGCGGCGGCGGCCATCGCGTGGGCCGCCGCGGCGGCCTTCCTCTTCCTGGGCCCCGCGGCTTCCCGCGGAAGGGAGGCCTGACATGGACGCGGTGAGAGCTTCCGTTCTTCCCCCGCGGGCGGTCCGGCTGGCGCGCCTGGCGGCCTCGGATATCCGCATGACAGCCCGGGATCCCTTGCTGGCCATCCTGCCCTTTATCCCCTTCCTGGCGGCCGGGGCGCTCCGCTTCCTCCTGCCGTTTTTATCGGGGGTCCTGGAAAAGTACGTCGATTTCCGTCTCCTGGACTGGGCGGACATGGCGCGGGCGATCAT
>CAYTYG010000010.1:12646-16099 GCA_964441515.1 uncultured Treponema sp. | reverse complement strand
CTGGGGCGTAACACCCGCCGGGCGCTCGGAGTACCTGGCCGCACGGCTCGGGCTGTTCTCCGCCGCCGCCTTCCTGGCCGGCTTTCTTTCCGCCTGGATTTTCGCTCTGGGGCGCCAGGACCTGGCGCGGGACCTGGGAGTTTCGGCCCTGGGGGCCGCCCAGACCGCGTTCTTCGGGCTCTTCCTGGCCGCCTTCGCTGCGGACAAGGTCGAGGGGCTCTCGGTGCTCAAGGCGCTGGGCGGGCTGGACCTGGCGCCCATGGCGGCCCTCGCGTCCCTGCCCGTACGGGCGGCCGCCTGGCCGTTTCCCCAGTACTGGGCCGCGGAGGTCCTCCTGGGGCGGAACGCGCACCCCGCGGCGGCGTTCGCCGCGGGCGGGGTCTCCGCCGCGCTGTGGATACTGGCGCTGTTCGGCAAATACCGGCGGCGCATCGAGTGATGGCCCCGCGGGCCGCCGGCGGGCTTGGAAGGCCCGGCGGTCCGCGCTGCGGCCCTTCCCGGTTTTTCCGTTCCATGCCACAATCCCCCCATGGATTCCATCCCCATAAATACGGACAACGGTCCGCAGGTGGTCTTGGAGCTGATCTACCGCCTCAAGATCAAGGACGTCATGACCTCGAACCTCATCACCGCCTCGCCCAGGGATACCCTCCGCTCCATCCAGACGATCATGCGGGAGCACAAGTTCACGGGCGTGCCCATCGTGGAGGGCGACCGCCTCGTGGGCCTCGTATCCATAGGGGATATCATCGCCGCCCTGGACGGGGGCTGGATCGGAGAGGCGGCGGAGACCCGGATGTCCCGTTCGATCATCGTCCTGGAGGACGACATGCCCCTTACCTTCGCCATCACCTACCACGAGCGGTACGGCTACGGCCGTTTCCCCGTGCTGGACCGGACGGGGCGGCTCGTGGGCATCCTCACGCCCTCGGACATCATCCGGTCGCTCCTGGTGGAGATAAACCGCGAGGTGGAGCGCCTGGAGACCCAGCTGAAGGAGACCGCGGAGCCGCCCGGGGGCGAGACCCTGAGGCTGGCCTTCCCCACGATGCGGTACGATTTCGAGAAGGCGGGACAGGCTTCCTCGGCCATCAAGAAGGCCCTGAAGGACCGCGGCGTGGACCCCTCGATCGTCCGCCGCGTCGCCATCGCCTGCTACGAGCTGGAGCTCAACCAGGTCATCCACTCGTTGGGCGGGACCATCACCTTCGTCCTGGAGCCCGGGCGCATCGAGGTGCGGGCCGAGGACCGGGGGCCCGGAATCAAGAACCTGGAGGACGCCCTGCGGGAGGGGTATTCCACGGCGGACGAGTGGATACGCTCCCTGGGTTTCGGCGCGGGGATGGGCCTTCCCAACGCCCGCCGCTCCGCGGACGAGTTCTCCATAGACTCCGCCCCCGGCCGGGGCACGAACGTGCGGGTGGGTTTCTCCACGCGGCCACCGGAAGCCGACGGGGTTCATTGACCGCGGCCGAATCCTGTCGTAGGATAGGCTACCATGTTTGACGCAGCCACGTACGCGCGCCGGAGGGGCGCGCTCCTCCAGTCCCTGCGGGACCGGGGCGTCCGCGGAGGCCGGGTCCTGATCCTGGGCAACCGCGAGAGTCCCATGAACTACCGGGATAACGCCTATCCCTTCCGGCAGGATTCGACCTTTCTCTACTTCGCCGGCATCCCGGAGCCCGACCTGGCCCTGGCGCTGGACCTGGATTCCGGCGGGTCCGTCCTCTTCGCGGACGAGATATCCCTGGACGACGAAATCTGGACCGGCCACCGGCCCTCGGCGCGGGAGCTGGCCGCGGCCGTCGGCATAGACAAGACGCGGCCGAGATCCGAGCTGGCCGTTTCCGCGGAAGGTTCGACTCCGATCCTTTTTCTGCCCCCCTACCGCGCGGAGCACCGCGAGGAGCTGGGGGAGATCCTCGGGATTCCCCCAGCCCGGACGGGCGGCCGCGCCTCGGTGGAGCTCATACGCGCCGTCGTGGCGCTCCGGGAGATCAAGGAACCCGCCGAGATAGCCGAGATGGACCGGGCCGCGGACCTTTCCGCGGCCATGCACCGAGCCGCGATGGCCCGGGCCCGGCCGGGGCTCCGGGAGTCCGACCTGGCGGCCCGGGTCGAGGAAGCGGCCCTGGCCGGGGGAGGGGGCACGGCCTTCCCGACCATAGCGACCACCCGGGGGGCGGTGCTCCACAACCACGTCCATACCCGCGTCCTTCGGGACGGGGACCTCTTCCTCCTGGACGCCGGGGGCCAGACCCTGGAGGGCTACGCGGGGGATCTGACCTCCACCTTCCCGGTGAACGGAAAGTACGACCCGCACCAGAGGGAGATCTACGGGATCGTCCTGGCCGCCCACCGCGCCGCCGCCTCGGCGATGGCACCCGGCATTCCCTACCGGGACGCCCATTTCGCGGCGGCCCGGGCCTTGGCGGAGGGGCTTCGGGCCCTGGGTCTGATGCGGGGGGATGCGGAGGCGGCCGTGGAGGCGGGCGCCCACGCCCTGTTCTTTCCCCACGGGGTCGGGCACCAGGTGGGCCTGGACGTCCACGACATGGAGAGCCTGGGCGAGGACTGGGTGGGCTACGAGGGCCGGCCCCGGAGCTCCCAATTCGGGTTGTCCTCCCTGCGGATGGCCAAGCCCCTGAAGCCCGGCATGGCCGTGACCGTGGAGCCGGGCCTCTACTTCATCCGGCCCCTGGCGGAGAAATGGCGGGCCGAGGGGCTTCATCGGGAATTCATAGTCTGGGACCGGTTGGACTCCTATATGGAATTCGGTGGAATCCGCAACGAGGAGGACTGGATCGTGACGGAGGACGGGGCGCGCAAGCTGGGCGGCCCCTTCGACAAGAGCCCGGAAGCCCTGGAGTCCGCGATAGGCACGGAGTGACGGCGTTTTCGTCTTCCGGGGCGTCCTTTGCTCCCATCATCCAGAAGGAGTGGCAATCGTGAGCACGCATCCCAAGTTGAGCATCGACCCCGTCCTGGAGCCCCGGAAGGTCCGTGCGGCGCTTGTATGGGGGCTGGGACTCGCCTCCTGTGAACCCAGCCGGGGGCCCTCCGCGTCCCTGGCCGCTTTTCTGGGCAAGGTGGCGGCCGCGGGAGAAAGCTACCTGGACGCGGAGCGGAAAGCGGCGGTGCGGGACATGCTCCGGCACGGGGCCTACAAACCCGCCGGCCGAAGCAAGCCCTCCAGCGAGTACCTGCTTTCCGCCGCCCTTTCCGGGGATTTCCCCTTCGTCAACGGACCGGTGGACGCCAACAACGAGGTCAGCCTCCGCTGGGGGTATCCCGCCAGCGTATTCGACCTTGGGAAAACGGGCCCGGAGCTCCTGCTCTCCCGGGGCAAACCGGGGGAGAAATACGTCTTCAACCCCTCCGGACAGGAGATAGACCTCCGGGACTTGGTCGTAGTGCGGAGGCGGGTCGGGGAGGAGTGGGAAGCCTGCGGGA
>CAYTYG010000010.1:0-12636 GCA_964441515.1 uncultured Treponema sp. | reverse complement strand
CCTGCGGGAATCCGGTCAAGGACGCCATGGCCACCAAGGTCTTCGAGTCCGCCCGGGACGTGGCCGGCGTGGTCTACGCCCCCATGGCCGAGGATCCCGCGGACCTCAAGGCCTGCGCCGAGCATTTCGAAAAAATCCTGAAGGAGTGCGGCGCGGCCGAGACCGGGTGCAGGATCCTTTAAGAGCCGAAGGCGCGTCCGCGTTCCGCGGCGGCGGCCCCCGGACCGGGCGGCCCGACGGGCTTGGCGATCTTTCCGCAAGAGTTTAGAATCCTCCTATGAAAAAGCCGGGAGACGCCCGGCCCTTGGCGGGCGTCATCATGGGGAGCGACTCCGACCTTCCCGTCATGGCGGAGGCATCCCGCGTCCTTGCGGAGCTGGGCATTCCCCACGAGGTGACCATAGTCTCGGCCCACCGCACCCCCGAGCGTATGCGGGAGTACGCCCGGAGCGCCCGGGACCGCGGCCTGGAGGTCATCATAGCCGGGGCCGGCGGAGCCGCCCACCTTCCGGGGATGACGGCCAGCATGACGGACCTCCCGGTCATCGGGGTGCCCATGCGGACCAAGTCCTTTTCCGGGCTGGACAGCCTCCTGTCCATCGTGCAGATGCCCGCGGGGATACCCGTGGCCACGGTGGCCGTGGACGGGGCTCGGAACGCCGGCCTCCTGGCGGCCCGCATCCTGGCGGCCTCCCGGCCCGAGCTGGCCCGCGTACTCCGCAAGTACGCCCAGGACCGGGAAGCCGAGGTCCTGGACAAGGCCGCCCGCCTCGAGGCGGAGGGGGCGGAGGCCTGGCTTTCCCGGGACGCGGACGGGAAAAAACCCTAGCGCCCCCGCGCTGCGGCGCCCGGGACGGCGCGCGGCCCGGGCGCGGGCGGAGAGGTTTTCATGGAATTATTGAAGCCCACGGAGGAGAACCTTCGCAGGGCGGCCGAAATCCTGGTCCGGGGCGGCCTCGTGGCCTTTCCCACGGAGACCGTCTACGGACTGGGCGCCAACGCCTATGACGCCCGCGCCCTGGCCCGGGTCTTCGAGGCCAAGGGGCGCCCCACCTTCGACCCTCTCATCGTCCACATAGCCTCCCGGGATTCCGTGGAGGCCGTGGCGGACCTGGGCGCCCTGCCGCCCGGCTCCCGGGCGGCCGCCCGGCGGCTCCTGGAGGCCTTTTGGCCCGGGCCCCTGACCCTGATCCTGCCCAAGCGGGAACGCGTTCCGGACCTCGCCACGAGCGGGCTGCCCACAGTCGCCGTGCGCTTCCCGGACCACCCCACGGCCCGGCGGGTTATCGAGCTCTCCACGGGGGCGGTCGCGGCCCCCAGCGCCAATCCCTTCGGGTACCTCAGTCCGACCCGAGCCCAGCACGTGGCCGCCCAGCTGGGGGACCGGGTGGATCTCATCCTGGACGGCGGCCGCTGTCCCGTGGGCGTGGAATCCACGGTGGTGGACGTGACGGGTCCCTCGCCCCGGATCCTGCGTCCCGGGGGGCTTTCCCTGGAGAGGCTGCGCGCCGCCGTGCCGGACGTCGAGGTCCTGGACCGAACGGACCCCGTACCCAAGGCTCCGGGGCAGCTCCCCAGCCATTACTCCCCGCGGCTGCCCCTGCGGCTCGTGAAGGCCGGGGGACTGGCCCGGGCGCTCCCCGCCGGCCGGGCCGCGGCCGTCTTCTTCGACGGGGCCTCCCTTGCCCGGGCGGGCGGTGCGGCCGCGCGGTTCGCCGAGGTACGGGTGCTCTCCGAGTCCGGGGATCCCGTGGAAGCCGCGGCCAACCTTTTCGACATTCTGCACGAGCTGGACCGGGGCGGCTTTACCGAACTCTGGGCGGAGCGGGCCCCGGAGGAGGGTCTGGGCGCCGCCGTAAACGACCGCCTTTACAAGGCCAGCAGGAAATGACCGCCCGGGATGCGGATAGAACGACGGGGATTTAAAAAACAGGTAAATTGTGGTATAATATTGAGCTGATATTCCTCCGATACTGTAGATGGAGGAACGTATGCAGGCGGTCGGTTCCGCGGACAGCCTACCTCTCGCGCTGATGATCTCGGCGAACAGCCGCCCCGGGAGGGTGACGATGCCCGTACCCCCCGGCCAGGTCATCTACGCCCATTTCGAGCACGTAGCCGGCGTCGCCGCGAAAAGCGGGCGTTCGGCCACCGTGGACAAGCTGAAGATACTGAACACCCTCATCGAACGCCTCATCACCCTCAAGCAGGATCCCCTGGCCTCCCGGGAAAACGCCGGCCGGGTGTCTCCCGGACAGATCGACGCCCTGATCGAGCAGTACGGCCGGGAAGCCCACGCCCTGGCCGCCCGCACGGGGCCCTACATGCCCTCCCTGAGCTTGCCCCCGGGCTCCCTCGTCTCCCTGGCCGCCTGAGATCCGGCGATTCCTCACTCTCCCAGCATTTCCCTCAGGGTTTCCTCGGGGTCCATTCCGTAGTGCAGGGATCCGTACACGACGGAAGCCCAGAGGACGTTCCGCCCGTACTGACGGGTCTCCTCGATGGATAGGGACTCCAGGAGGAGATCGTCCGGAAAGCCGGGCGCGGCCCTTTCCCAGGCGCGCACCCGGGAGAGCCCCGCGTTGTAGGCGAAGACGGAGGGCAGGACGCGGCCCGTGAGGGGGCGGAGGAGGCCCGCGAAGTGGGCGCTCCCCAGGACTATGTTGTCCCGGGGGTCCGTGAGGTCGTAGGTCTCTATGCGAAGCCTTCGCGCCGCTTCCTCGGCCGTGGCGGGCATGAGCTGGGCGAGCCCGACGGCTCCCGCCCGGGATACGACCGCCGGGCGGAAGAAGCTCTCCGAGCGTATCAGGCCGTACAGGAGGTGTTCCCCAATCCCGGCCGCGGCCGCGGATTCCGCCACCTCCGAGCGCCAGGGCCGGGGCCATAGGAGCTCCCAGTCCTCCCGGGAGGGCCGGTACCCCGGGGTCTCGAAGAGGCGGTTGATAACGAGCATGGACTGCGCCCATTCCCCGGCCTCGCGGAGGCGAAGGGAGAGCCGGCGCAGGGCTTCCGGACCGAGGGCGTCGGGAGTGCCTTCCAGGGCGCGGACCTCCGCGGCCGCGAGCCCGGACAGGCCGTAGTCCATGAAGCCGCGGAGCAGGTCTTCCCCGTCCGGGCCGGCGTCTTCCGGCCGGGGCTGGACGGGACGGGGTGCGGGTATCTGCGCCGGAGGCCGACCCAGCCTGTGCGCGGCCAGAAGGCGGTAATACGGCTCCGGGCTCCTTTCCAGGACATCCTCGTAGGCGCGCCGGGCGTACTCCCGCCTGCCGGCGGCCTTTTCCGCGCCCTTGCCGGCCAGGCCCGGCGGAGCGGCGATCCCGGTTTCCGCGGCCCTTCCCGCCAGGTAGACAAGGCGTGTCGATGCCCTGGGGGGCATGCGGGGAGCCGCCTCGGATCGGAGAATCTCCAGGGTCGCCCCGTCCCCGGCCAGCAGGGATTCCCGGGCCAGCTTCTCCAGGACGTCCGCGAAGGAGGCGGGATCCCGCCAGGAGGGGGCCGTCCGGGCCAGCCATTCCGCGGCCGCGCGCCGGTCGACGGAAGCCAGGGATTCCGCCCGGTACCAGGCCGCGGCGTCCCTGTCCTGCCCGTTCCGGGCCGACTCCCAGGCGCGGCCGAAGGCTTCCGCGGCCTCGCCCGGGCGGCCGTCCTGGCGTAGCATGCGGCCCCGGTAGAGGAGGGCCACGTGGAGGATATCCCCGGCGTCTTCGGGGAGGGCCGCGGCCCGTGCCTCGACCCCGGCCATGAACCGGACGCCCTCCCCGAGCGCCGGGGCGTATAGGAAGGCCTTGCCCGCGTCCGCCAAGTACGCCCGGGGGGAGCCCGCTCCCAGGAGTTCCGCGTTTCCGCCGGAAATTACCCGGTAGGCGGCCCCGTAATCGCGGCGCGCCGCCTCGACCCGCAGGCGGAACAGGATGCGCTCCTCCTCGGAGAACGGGCTCGATACCTCGGGGGCCTGGGTAGCCTCGTAGGCCGCCGCGAGGTCTTCGGCGCGGGCGGAGGGAAGGGCGAAGAGCCCCCGGGTCAGCTCCGTCCATTCCGGCAGCGAGCCGCAGGACCTCAACCGGAGGGCGGGAACGACGGGATCCCCGGAGGACTCCAAGGGGAAGTCCGCCTCCAGGCCGGCCAGCTCCTTCCGGGCGTCCGAAGAACGGTTCAGCCCGAGGAGAGCCTCCACCCTGCGCTTACGGGCAAGGTATCCCTCGGGCCCCGGGTCCGGCCGGGGCCCCGAGAGGGCCAGGAGGGCGGCCCAGTCGCGGCGGGCGTAGAGGCGGTCCAGGAGAAGCTCCCGGGCCCGGCGGCGGGGTATGCCCGTTTCCCTCTCCGCGGCCAGGCGTAGCAGGAGGGTTTCCCGCTCCTCGTCCCCGGCGAGCCCGACGGCCCGGGCGGCGTAGTACAGGGCCCCGGGGCCCAGCCGGGCCAGCTCGCCCAGGCGCTCCGGGCGGGCGTTCCGAAGAAGGGAGACGTCCCCGGAGCGGAGGAGCTCCCGGAGTTCGTGGGCGCGCACGCCCAGGACGACGGGGTCCTCGCAGGCCGCTAGGAGGGCAACCGCGGCGATGGGGAGCAATAAAAAGGCTCGCGGCTTGCGCCGCGGGCCTTGAATGCGTGGATCTTGCCGGGAACGACTCAAACCCTGTCCCTGCCTCCCGCCGTTCCGCCCGTCATCGGGGGGGTATCCAGAGCTTGGAGCCGGCGATGATGTAATCCGGGTTCCGGATCTTGTTGGCCCGGGCGATGCGCGGGTAGAGCCACGGGTCCCGGTAGAAGACGTAGGAAAGGTCCCAGAGGGTGTCGCCCCAGCGGATCTTGTACTCCACTCCCGGGGTCATGCCCGGGCGGGCGGCCACGTCGGGCCGGACCCAGCGGGCCATATCCGCGGGGAGCGCCTTGGGAGCCTCCGGGGCGGGCGCTTCCGGCTGGGCGGGGGGCGGAGCCGGCTTCGCCGCCTCGGGTTCGGGGGCCGGAGCGGGGGCCGGAGCCGCGGGCGCAGGAGCCGGCGCCGGAGCGGCGGCCGCGGGCTTGGGTTTTTCCGGCGCCCGGGCGCCTGGGGATACGGAGCACTTGTAGAAGAGGAGGCCGAGCCCCAGGGCGACGGCGATTCCGGCCAGGACGATCAGGATGATCCAGAGGGCCCGTCCGGGCTTTTTCTCCCGTTCCTCCGGCTCGGACCCCGGCTCCTCCCCGCCCTCGAAGGCGTTGACGATCGTGCCGGGAGTGCTTTCGGGCTCCGGGCTTTCCTCCCCGGAGGGTTCCCCGAAACCGGGCTCCTCCCCGATGGAAAAATCCTCCACGGATTCCCCGACGTAGGATTCCCCGGCCTCCGCGGATTCGGAGGCTTCCTCCCCGAAATCGGGGAGTTCGTCCGTGGAGGCCGCCTCGCGGGTCTCCTCCTCGAACTCGAAGTCCGGGATCTCGTATTTCTCTTCCTCGGAAAGGGCCTGCAGGGAGACGCGGAGGCTCTGGCTCTCGCCGGAGGCTTCCTCCCGGGCGGCGGCGGTCAACTCGCCCGCGTCGTCCAGCGCCAGGTCCAGCCGTATGTCCGGCTCTCCCTTGGGGCGCGGGGGGATGTTTTCGATGACCAGGCTGCCTATGTACGACGCGGTTTCCGCAACGGTGCCCTCGCCCCGGTAGAGATCGATCTGGACGCTGGGCTGGTCGTCTTTCACGGTGGTCACGATCAGCCGTTTCCGGGCGGGAACCCCGTCCTCCAGGACGGGGTAGAACTGTCCGTTCGCGAGCTTTATCCCGATGTTTCTATCCGACATGGATGCCTTCCATCGGCCCGCTGCGGATACTTGCACGGCACTCGCCGGCTATCGCGCGAGCCATTCATTAATTATCTCATTATATCGGCGTATACGGTACTTTGCAAATCATGGTTTATAAAAAGCGGGCTATGCGGGGCGCTCCGCCCGGGCCACGAGGCTCTTGGCCTTGTGGTCGTAAGGATTCCCCTCCAGGGAGCCCAGGATCCGGACGTCCCGGAACCCCGCGCGTTCCAGGAGGGCGCGCATCTCGCCGGCCGAGTAGAGCCGCTGGACGAAGGATCGGTCTATCCGCTCGGAACCTCGGATCAGTATCCACCGGTTCCGCAGCCCCTCCCAGGCCCCCTCCACGGTAAACTCGGTGAGGACGGTCCATCCGCCGCGCTCGAACCACTCGCCCTCGATGAAGTCCCGGGCCGCCGTCTCCTTGCCTACCATCTCGAGCACGAGCCTGCCGCCGGGGCGCAGGGACTCCCGGATGTTCCGGAGCATTCCCTCGTCCTGGGCGGGGTCGGAGAAGTAGCCGAAGGAGTTGAAGAGGTTCACGCAGAGGTCGAAGGCCCCGGGGCGCCGGAAGCCGCGCATGTCCTCCCGAAGGAACTCGATGTCCGCGCCCTCGTCCCGGGCGCTCTCCCGCGCGGCTTCCAGGTAGGACGCCGTGATGTCCACGCCCGTCACGCGGTAGCCCCTGCGCGCGAACTCCAGGCAGTGGCGCCCGGGGCCGCAGCAGGCGTCCAGCACTGTGGCGGGCGGGCGGATTCCGGCCAGGCGCTCGACGGAGTCCACCACCGCGGGAGTCTCGGCCCATCGGTTCTCGTCGAACATCAGGGGGGCGAAGACGTTCCAGAAGCCCTCGTCCTCGAACCACTCGCCCCCGCGCGGCATGGTCAGAAGCCCCCGTTTTCCAGGATACGCTCCATCACGTAGCTCAGGGTTTCCATGTCCAGGGTCTCGGCCTCCGCCGAGAAGATCTCCCGCAGGCAGACCCAGTCCTCCCGCTCCAGGGGCGGGTCGCCGTCGTAGTCCCCCAGAAACAGGAGGCAGGCGGCGTCCACCCAGGCCCGGGCCCGCTTTCGGCCGCCGGGGCCGCGTTCCAGGGCGGACCAGCGCTCCGCGATGCCCCCGACGAGGTCTTCGGGGGCGCCCCGCAGGGACCGCGAAAGGAGGCCGCGCAGGTCCCCGGGGCCGCGGGACTTTCCGGCCCGGGCTTCCCATTCGTCCAGGTCGGAAAGGAGTCGGTCGGAGGGTCTCATGGGGAAAGGATACCTTGAAACGGAAACCCTGCATAGGCTTGACCGGCCGCGGCGGCGCGCGGCCATTCCGGCGGAGGCCGGCCGCGCAGGCTCACCGCATCATCGCGAGCAGGGCGAGGGCGTCGTAGGCGGCGTGGGCCCAGGCCAGGGCGTGGAGGCTGCGGAGGCGGAGCCACGCCGCCGAGAAGAGGAGCCCGACGGCCAGGGCGGCCGCCGTCCCGGGGACGCCCTGGTAGCGGTGGGAGGCCGCGAAGACGCAGGCGGACAGGGCCCCCGCCGCCCAGCCCGGGGCGCCCGCCAGTTCCAGCCTCCGGATGAGGTAGACCCGGAAGAGTAGCTCCTCCCGGTAGCCCACCGCCAGGCAGGAGGCCGCCAGGAGGGGCAGGAACAGGGGGAGGGGAAGGTCCGGGGCCGCGGCCGCCGCCGTTGGGACCGGCGGGGAGGCGGCAAGCAGGGCCGATAGGGCCGCGCTTCCGTAGGCCGCGGCCGCCGTCAGGGGGGCCAGGACCAGGGCGTACAGGGCGTCCCGCCGGGAGGGCGCACGAAGGTGGAACTCTCGGGTCTCCCCCCGAAGGCCGATAATATAAATCAGCAGCAGGGATTGGGGGACGAGGACAGCCAGGTTCCCGGCGTGCCGGGCGGCGGAGAGGAAATCCTCCGCGCCTATCGCCGGGGCCGGCGACATGGAGGGCAGGATGAAGACCGCCGAGACCAGGACCGCCTCGAGCAGATGCTTCGCGGCTCCCCCGTCCCGGAGAGTCACGCGTCGGCCCCCTTTGGATTCCAGCGGCTTTCATAGTATAGTAAACTTTGTGCCCGGGGCCGGGCCCCGCGCCGCGCAGCCCAGAATGCATTCCGGAAGTCGGGAGATCCCATGATCTTCGCTCTGGCGATCGTAGTGTTCATCCTCTTCCTCGTTACCATAACCCTGGGCTCCCGGGGCAGCAAGCGATACTCCTGGTTCGAGTACTACGCCAAGGGCAAGGAGGCGGGCTTCTCCCTGGGCCAAACCCGAAAGCTGAAGAGCATGGCCCGGATGGCCGGTTTCGCGGACCCCACGGAGATCTTCTGGACCCTCAAGGCCCTGGACCGCATTATCGCCGTCCTGAACCGTTCCCGCAACGCCCTTCCCCGGGGCGCGGACCGGGAGGGCGAACAGCTCCTGGAGCGGCTGTACGAGTACCGCAAGCGCCTGGAGTTCGACCAGCCCAAGTACAAGATGGGGATCAAGAGTTCCCACCAGCTTACGGCAAACCAGCGGGTCCGGATCCTCGTCCACGGCGTGGGGGTGTTCAACTCGACCCTTATCGACGTGCACGAGCGGTACCTGGTCTGCACCTATCCCATAGGCGTCAAGATCCCCGCGGGATTCACCTGGAAGGGCCGCCGCGTATCCGTGTACTTCTGGCGCCAGGAGGACGCGGGGTACGTCTTCGACACCTACGTGATCGACGACCTGAGGATTCGCAGCGTCCCGGTGCTCCACCTGGCACATTCCGAGGCCCTGTTCCGCACCCAGAAACGCAAGTCCGTACGGGCCCGGTCCCGCATCTCCGCCTACATGTACCTCCTGAAGCGGGTGGAGGGCGCGTACGAGAAGCCCGAGAGGGAACCCGGCCTCCGCTGCGTGATCCAGGACCTCTCCGAGGACGGATTCGCGGTTCTCATCGGCGGGAAGGCGAAGGCGGGGGTCAATCTGAAGATCCAGTTCTTCCTGGGGGAGGAGCAGGTGGTGATGAGCGGGACGGCCCGGGGCTTCGACTACTGGCCCGAGAGCAACCGGTCCGTCGTCCACGTGGAGGCGGTGCGGCCGAGCCCCAGGACCCGGAACCTCATCCGGTCCTACGTCTACACGGCCCGGGCTTCCGACGCGGAGGACGAGGCGGAGACGCCCGCGGCCGCGGGCCGTCGCCGGTAATGCGTAACATTCGGCCCCCGGATGGCTTTTCTATTCAGGGGCCAACGGAACCGCGGAACAAAGCCGCGGCCACGCCGGGAAAGCCGGGCGCGGCGCGTTTCCCCGCGGGAAGGAGCGTTCTTAGCATGGCACGCGTCATATCCGCCGTTCTCATTCTCTTGGTGGGCGCCGTTACGGCTCAGGGACAGGAATCCAAGGCCATTATCGAGACCTACCAGAGGAACTTCGTCCGCTCCAGCCTGGGGACGAAGCTGGAGCTCCTGCGGGAAGCCTCGACGTACGAGGGAGTGGATATGGGCCCCCTATACGAGACGGCGCTTAAATTCGTGCTGGGCAACGCGGAGCTCCTGGAGGCCGACCTCATCGTTCGGGACATCGCGATCGTTTCCGCGGATATGATACGCAAGTACAAGTACACCCCCGCGGCCGAGTCCCTCTGGGATCTCTTCCAGGCATTCCGGGAGAACACCGTGCGTGTATCCCTGCTCCTGGCCTTAGGAGAGGTGGCCCGGGACAACCCCAATCTCATAGAACGGCTGAACGCCTACCTCGGCGCCCAGACCACCCTTTTCCGGTCCGGAACCCAGCCCGATTACCCCACCCTGGAGGCCTGCATCACGGCCCTGGGCCGGCTGGGAGACGGTTCCTCCTTCCCGGTGCTCTTCTCCGCCTACGTGGCCGGCTACAAGGCGGATATAACCCGGAAGGCCTCGGAGGCCCTGGCCGGGCTCCAGGGGGATTATCACGGCTACCTGGTCCAGGTGCTGGAGAGGAACACGGCCCTGGAGAAGCGGGCGGCCCTGGAAGTGGGCCTGTCCAACCCCAAGTTCACCGAAGATCAGCGGGCTTCCCTGGCCGAGGCCGCCCTGGCGGCCGGAATCGGCTACTCCAGCGCCAACGCCGTGGAGACGGACGCCGTGCGGGAGATGCGGTACAAGGCGGTGCTGGAACTGACGGAGCGCAGGTGGCAGAAGGCGTCCCCCGTGGCGATCAAGCACTTCTACGACGTGCTCTCGCTCTATAACCGCAGCCAGGCTACCAAGAGCTCCCTGCTGGAGGCCATAGCCTGCCTGGGAGCCATGGGCACCCCGGAGGCGGCCCAGACGCTCTCGCTCTATCTCCAGCTCATCAACACGGAGACCGAGCAGGGGAAGGTCTACGACGAACAGATCGTCCTTGCGGTTATACGGAACCTGGGCGCGCTGGGCGACAAGGTGGCCTTCGACTACCTGCTCTACATCGGCTACCTGAAGTATCCCGACTCCATCAAGAAGGCCGCTAAGGACGCCCTACAGAACCTGAAGTGGTAGGGGCGAAGCGACAAAGTCCGGCGTGACCTTCCCATATCTTCTCATGCCGTCAAGCCGCCGAATCCGGTTTACCTTGCTTCTGCAATTGTGCAGCATATCGCAAGATATGCACGCAATCGCGGAGGATGCCGGCAAAGCAACCGACTTTGTCAGCATCCTGTTAGTCTGGTATACTGCACGGCGATGGTTATTCAGCGTTTCCGGCGAAAGGCGGCGCGCCTTCGGAGTTTGCGGGTTGCGATCCTCCTGCCCCTGGCCATAGTCGTCCTTTTAGGCTTCCTGGCTTCCGGCACCCTCTATGTCCTGTCCTCCCGGGCGGCCGTGCGGGACGTGGTGGAGCGCCTGGTCCTGGAAACGACCCAGAACCTGGAATCCCGGTTTTCCCGCCTCCTGGATTCCCCCCGGCATATCGGGATCACGATCGCGGAGTTCGTGCGCCTGCAGGAAGGCGCGGCGGTCTGGACATCCCTATACCAGCGTATATTCTATTCCCAGCTCAAGGACGTCCCGGAGCTCAGCATCGTGTCCATCGGCTTCGCGGACGGGGAGTATGTTGAAGCCCAGCGCATGCCCGACGGGACGATCCAGGTGGGCAGGGCCGGACGGGCGACCGGGGGAGCCCTGGAGAGCTGGACCTGCGACGAGGAGGGCGCCCCCCGAACCCTGGCGTCCTCCCGGCCCGGGTACGACCCGCGAACCCGGCCCTGGTACCTTTCCAGCGCCCGGGCCCGCCGGCCCGTCTGGTCGGGGGTGTACCCGTATTATACCAACCTCGAGCTCGCCGTCGGGGCCGGGATCCCCATACTGGAGGGCGGGGAGGTCCGGGCCGTCGTGTCCGTGACCGTCACGCTGCGCAGCATCGCCGCCTTCCTGGCCTCCGTTCCCGAGGCCCGTTCGGGGCTCCTGGCCGTCGTGGACCGGTACGGCTCCATGATCGCCGTTTCGGATGGGACGGCGCCGGCCTTCCTGCCGGACGGGTCCCTGGTCCGGGCCTTCAACTCCGCGAACCCCCTCCTGGCGCGCGCGGCCGCCTTGCTTGGGCAGAGCCCCGGGGGATACCACAGGATCCTGAGGTTCGAGATGGACGGGCGGCGATACATCGCCGGGGCCGCCGACGTGGAGCAGCAGGAGTGGGACCTGGGCTGGCGGAGCATCATCGTGCTTCCGGAATCCGTCTTCATGTCCCGTCTGACGGAGTCGGACGTCCGGAGCAGCGCGGTGTTCGTCCTTCTGCTGGCCGCGGCCACGGCTCTTTCCTGGCTCATGGCGGGGAAGCTGACGAAGCCCCTAAGCCTCCTGGAGGAGGCCGTGGGGGATCTCGCACGGGGCGATTTTTCCGGGGAGGCTTCGAGCACCGTCCGTTCGCTGGCCGACCGGCGCGACGAGATTGGGGCGCTGGCGGCGTCCTTCGAGGATATGCGGAAACGGCTTTCCGAGACTTTCGACAGCCTGAAGGCCAACCTGGCGGAAAAGGAAGTCCTTCTGAAGGAAGTGCATCATCGCGTCAAGAACAACCTCCAGGTTATATCCAGCATGCTATCGATACAGGCCGGGGAGCTCCGGGAGCCGGCCGCCTTGGAGGCTTTCGCCGCGTGCCAGGAGAGGATACAGGCTATGGCCTTCGTGCACGAGGACGTGTACCAGAGCGGGGTGTTCTCCGAAGTCGACATGGACAATTACCTGCGCAAGATATGCGGCTCCCTTCACTGGTCGCGCCGGGGCGGCGAGCCGGGCATGGAGATCCGGGCGGGGGCCGAGAATATAGCCTTGCCCCTCTCCCGGGCCATCCCCTGCGGCCTCATCGTCAACGAGCTGGCGGCCAACGCCCTGAAGCACGCCTTCCCGGACGGCAGGGCGGGCAGCCTTGTCGTCTCGATGTCCCGGGACGAGGGGGGATACCTCCTCGTCGTGGAGGACGACGGCGTGGGGCTGGCGGAAGGGGCGCCGGAGGCGCAGGGGGGGATAGGCCGGAAGCTCGTTTCCTCCCTGGTGGCCCAGCTCCGGGGGCGGATGTCGCATGGGCCCGGGCGCGGGGGGAGCGGGCTCCGGGTTGAAATACGGTTTGAGGGTTGAGGGCGCGCAGGCCCGCGGACCGGAGCCGGGGTCCGCATCGGCCCGGGATCTTTTCGTTTGGGGGGCGTATGGGGAGGAAGGGCGATGAGACCAGATCCCGGATCGTGGCCAAGGCCATCGAGCTGTTTCGGGAGCGCGGGTACGACCAGGTCACCATAGAGGACATATGCAGGGAGCTCGAGATGGCCCGGGGAACCTTCTATTACCATTTTAAGACGAAAGACGAGGTCCTCTTCGGCTTTTACGAAGAGCCGGAAGCGTTCACGGTGGACCATGTCTCCGTAATTTTCGCCGCCGAGAACTACTGGGACCAGCTGTGG
>CAYTYG010000009.1:14878-22580 GCA_964441515.1 uncultured Treponema sp. | reverse complement strand
CAAGACGAAGGCCTTCAACTCCATGGACGCCCACCGGAAGAACCTGGAAAATCTCATCAACAGCAAGGTCCTGGAGGATTTCATCATGGTCCTCCAGGCGCGGAAGGCCATAGAGCGGGAGACCGCCCGGCTCGCATCGGAAAACATCACCGAGGCGGGCAAGAAGGGGCTCCAGGAGATACTCGAACAGCAGGAGGCGACGGCCAAGAGGGGGGAGAGCATCGCGGAGATCGACATAGCCTTCCACCGCGGCATAGCCACGGCCTCCCACAACTCCGCGCTCCTGGCCCTGTACGGCATCCTGGCAACCATGGGGCAGCAGTCCGAACTCTTCGAGTTCGTGCGCTCCCGGGTCAACGCGCCGTACCGGCCCGCGCACCGCTCCATCCTGGAAGCCATCTGCGCCCACGACCCGGACGAGGCCGAGCGCTGCATGATCCGCCACATGGACGCCCTCATCGAGGACGTCACGAAATACTGGGACACGTACCGGGACCGCGCCTGACGGCCCCGGGCGGAAAGGGAAAGGAACTCCGAATGGGCGACGACGGGGAACGGTACATCTGCCGCTGCGAGGAAGTGACCGAGAAGGAGATACGGGACGCCATACGCGCGGGCGCCCATACCGTGAAGGAGATCAAGCGCTGGACGCGCTCCGGGATGGGCATCTGCCAGGGCAGGACCTGCCGGAGGCTCGTGGAGCGCATCCTGGCGGAGGAGCTGAATATGAGGATGGGCGACGTGGAAGTCTCGTCGTTCCGCCCGCCCGTCCGGCCCGTATCCCTGGAATCCATGACCGATTCCGGGGAATCCAGGTGATTCCGGGACGCCCCGGAACCTTTATCCGTATGAGAATATGAACCTTGGAGGATAGTATGGAGTATGGACGTCTGATCGTGGCTTTGGTCACCCCGTTCCGGCAGAACATGGAGGTGGATTACGACCGCGCCGCGGAGCTCGCGCGCAGACTGGTCGCGGACGGCGTCAGCGCCTTCGTGGCCTACGGAACCACCGGGGAAGCCCCTACCCTCTCCCGGGAGGAGAAGATCGGACTGGTGAAGACCCTCAAGAAGGCCGTCTCCGTGCCCATCATCGCCAATGTCGGCACCAACGACACCGCGGCGTCCATCCGCAACGCCAAGGACGCCGAGGAAGCCGGCGCGGACGGGCTGCTGCTCGTGGTTCCCTACTACAACAAGCCCGACCAGGGCATGCTCTTCGACCACTTCAAGGCCATCGCCGAGAGCGTGAAGCTGCCCTGCATGCTCTACAACGTCCCGGGCCGGACCGCCGTCAGCGTCAAGCCCGAGACCGTAGTCCGGCTCTCCCGGGAAGTCCCGAACATCAAGGCCATCAAGGAGGCCTCCGGGGACCTGGACGCCCTTACCCAGATCGTCCGGGACGCCGCGGCGGGCTTCGTGTGCTACACCGGGGAGGACGCCCTGACCCTCCCCAGCCTGGCCGTCGGGGCCCACGGGGTGGTGAGCGTCACGGGCCACGTGGCCGGCGGGATGATGAAGGAGATGATCGAGGCCTATACGGCCGGCTACGTCGCCAAGGCGGCCCAGCTCCATATCCGGCTCCTGGCCCTCCATAAGGCCCTCTTCTCCCAGCCCAACCCGGTCCCCGTGAAAATGGCCCTACGGCTCTGCGGATTCGACGTGGGGGCCTTGAGGCCGCCCCTCAAGGAAGCTTCCCTGGAGGTCACCCAGGCCCTCAAGAAAGCCCTCCTCGACCTGGGGCTGCTCAAATGAGCTCCGTCCCGGAACCGCCCGCGGCCAACCGAATCGTACGGCACTCCATCCTGGGGGACCTGGAACCCGCCGAGGAAGTCACCATCTTCTTCGACGGACGGTCCATCCGGGCGCGGAAAGGCGAACCCATCATGTCGGCCCTGGTGGCCGCCGGTGTTGATATCTTTCGCTATACGAAAAAAGGCTCCCCCCGGCGCATGTTCTGCGGGATAGGCCGCTGCACCGACTGCGTCATGATCGTGGACGGGGTGCCCGGCGTGCGCACCTGCGTAACCGACGTGCGGGAGGGCATGCGGATCGAGCGACAGAAGGGCGTCGGCCGGTGGGCCGGAGGGGAGGGACCGGATGAGCCGTGAATCCAGGCCCGCGGTAGTGGTGGGAGCGGGCCCCTCGGGGCTCTGCGCCGCCATAGAGCTGAAAAGGGCGGGCGCCCCGGTGATCCTGATGGACGAGAACGGCAAGCCCGGCGGCCAGCTCTTCAAGCAGATTCACAAGTTCTTCGGATCCCAGGAGCACCGCGCCGGGACCCGGGGCTTCGACATAGGCCGGAACCTCCTGGAGGAATCCCTGAAACTGGGAATCGACGTTCGCCTCAACACCGAGGTCGTGGGGGTGGACTCCGGCCTCAAGGTCTGGGCCGTCGAGGGGCGGCGCAGGTCCTACACCGTGGAGGCCTCCCGGATCATCCTGGCCACGGGGGCCACGGAAAACGCCCTCTCCTTCCCCGGCTGGACCCTTCCCGGGGTCATGACCGCGGGGTGCGCCCAGACCCTGATCAACGTCCACCGGGTCCTGCCCGGTAGGCGCGTGCTGGTCGTGGGCTCCGGGAACGTGGGGGTCATCGTCTCCTACCAGCTGATGCAGGCGGGGGCGGAGATAGCGGCGGTCATCGAGGCGGCGCCCGCCCTGGGGGGCTACGGCGTGCATACGGCCAAGGTGGCCCGGGCCGGGGTCCCCTTCCACGTGCGCACCACCATCGTCCGCGCGGAGGGCTCCGAGAGCGTGGAGCGGGCCGTCCTAGCCCGGGTGGACGAAAAATTCCAGCCCGTACCGGGAACGGAACGGAGCCTGGAGGTGGACACCATCTGCCTGGCCGTGGGACTCACCCCCTCCATCGAACTGGCCTGCCTCGCGGGCTGCGGCACCTTCTTCGTTCCCGAGCTAGGGGGCCGGATGCCCCTGCACGACGAGTTCATGAAATCCAGCCAAGAGGCCGTCTACGTAGCGGGAGACATCGCGGGCGTGGAGGAGGCCAGCACGGCCATGGAGGAGGGCCGCCTGGCGGGCATCCACGCGGCGTGGGCCATGGGATACCTGGACCGCCGGGAGATGGAAGCCCGGACAGCCGAAACCCGGCGACGCCTGCGCGCCCTCCGGCAGGGCGTCTTCGGGGAAAAACGCTTCACGGCCAAGGAAAGGGTCGTGGCCGAGAAGGGAAAGGCATGATATGGACGCGGGAATGAACGACTCAAACGGCAGAACCCTGAAAACCCTGGGATGCCCATCCCTGGAGGAGCTGCGCGCCGCGGGCGCCGTGCCCTCCCTCCAGGAGATGATCGCAAAGCCCTGCGTCTGCGTGGAGTGCATCGAGGAGATCCCCTGCAATCCCTGCGAGACCAGCTGCCCCCAGGGAGCCCTGAGGGTGGGCCAGCCCATCACCAACCTTCCCGTCCTGGACCGGGGGAAATGCACGGCCTGCGGCCTGTGCATAGCGGCCTGCCCGGGGCTCGCCATCACCATCAAGAGCGTGGAGGGGGAAAACGCCCGGATCCGCTTCCCCTGGGAATACCTCCCCTATCCGGCGCCCGACGAAGCCGTCGCGATGGTGGACCGCGCGGGCCGGCCCGTCTGCGAGGGCGTGGTGAAGGCCGTGGCGAATCCCGCCCGGAACAACCGCACCGCCGTTGTGACCGCGGAATTCCCCGCCCGGTTCGTGGACGAAGTGGTCTCGATACAAAAGCCTAAAAGCTCAGTATAATGCCGCCGGGCGGCCCGCCCGCCCGACGGACGCCCCCGGATCGGCGCAAGCTTCCGGACACCCGGGGGCGCACAGCTCGGAGGACAAGATGGCACTCATCGTACAGAAATTCGGCGGCACCTCGGTGGCCGACGAAAAGGGCCGGGGGCTTCTGGCAGCAAAGGCCGAGGCGGCCCGCGCCCGGGGCGACCGCGTGATCCTCGTGGTATCCGCCATGGGGCGGCGCGGGGCCCCCTACGCCACGGACACCCTGCTGGACCTGCTGGAACCCTTCGGGGCCGACGGGAGGACGAAGGACCTTGTCGCCTCCTGCGGGGAAACCATCTCCTGCTGCCTCGTTTCCGCCTTCCTGTCCTCCCGGGGGACCCCGGCGGTGCCCCTGACGGCCTACTCGGCGGGCATCCGGGCGGAGGGCCCCTACGGGGACGCCGCCCCCACGGCCGCGGACGCGGCCCGGATCCGGACGCTCCTGGAAGAAGGAAAGATCCCGGTGGTGACCGGCTTTCAGGGGATCAACCCGGAAGGCTACCTGGCCACCCTGGGCCGGGGAGGAAGCGACACCACCGCCGTGGCGGTGGGCGCCGCCCTGAAGGCCGATTTCGTGGACATCTACACGGACGTCCCCGGCGTGGCGGCCGCGGACCCTCGCATCGTCCCGGAGGCGCCCTTTCTGGAGTACCTCGACTACCGGTCCATGTACCGGCTGGCCACCCAGGGCGCCCGGGTCCTCCACGACCGGTCCGCCCAGATCGCCGAGCGGTACGGCCTGCGGGTACGCGTCCGGTCCACCTTCGACGACCTGGAGGGCACCCTCGTCGGCCCGGAGCGGGCCGGGGTCCGGGAGCCCGCGTTCCTCGGGATCGCCGTCCTCAAGGAAACCCCCGAGAGCTCCCGGGTGACGGCCCTCTTCCGGTCGGGCCGCGGCGGCGAGGGGATCGAGGCGGCAATCCGGGCGGCGGCGGCGTACGATCCGGAACGGGCGGCTTCGGAGGACCCCGACGTCGCCTCCTTCCGCTGCGCGGCGGAAACCGCCCCGGACCTCGCCCGCGCCCTCTTCCGCGCCCTCAACGGACCGTCCACGGGAAAAAACCTCGGGGGCCGGACAGGATGACAGGATAAAAACCGGATTGACAGGATATTTCTTTAAAAGGGTGTTGAAAATGCGTGTAGACACATTTTCAACACTTCCAAAGTGCAACAGTTGTGTAGCGTTTCGCAAGAAACGCGAACAACTGCGAAGGATGTTGGAAAAGCAACCGGCTTTTTCAACATCCTGTTAATAAACAACCGGTCATTTCCTGTCAATCCTGCCGATCCTGTTATCCTGTCGCGTTTTCCTTTCTCGAGATCACCATACGCTCCATATCCCTTACAATCCGGTTTTCATCCCCGCCGCCTCGTACATCCGTATCTCCGGCTTGCCCTCCAGGAGATCCTTCAAGGCCTCGCGGTAGACCGCCAGGTGCCCGCTCTTCATGTGGCCGTCCAGGGCTTCCCGGCTCTCCCAGAGCTCGAAGAGGAAGAAGCTCTGGTCGTCGTCGATGCCGGAGTAGAACGTATAGTCCAGGTTGCCCGGCTCCGCGCGGGTCTTCCCGGAGCAGATCCGGGCGGCTTTGAGCGCCTCCTCCCGTTTCCCCTTCTTCGCCTTGTACGCGACCGCGATGACCAGCATATCCGCCTCCTCCCCCGAAGATCCCCGCAGCCCGGCGGGCCTACGGAAAACGCCCGGAGCCGCGCTGTTCAGGAGTCCCCATGGTAAAGCAATTAATGGACAAAGGAAAGCGGGCCCCCGGCGCTGCGCGGACTCGACACTCCGGGCGCTCCGATATACCATAAACCCTCAACCCGAAATTCCGAGGAGGCGGCATGCAACCGCTCACCGCGGCCCACGGCAAAGACTATATCGAACGGGGCTTTCGGCGCTGCCGCGAGTACGGCATGGACCCGTGCCGAGTCTACTCCAAGCGCATCCTGGGGGAGGCCGAACTCCGGGAGAGGCTCGCGGCCAAGCGCGAGCTTATCGTGGCGGCCGAGCCCTTCCTCTCCACCTTGTACGGCTTCGTGAAGGGTTCGGGCTTCTTCTCGATGCTGACCGACGAGGAGGGCTGCATACTCTCGGTCCTGGGCGACGAGGGGATACTCCGGGAGGCCTTCTCCCTCCGCATGGTGCCCGGGGCCTTCATGGACGAGGCGAGCATAGGCACGAACGCGATGGGTACGGCCCTGGCGGAGGGCCGGCCCGTCCAGATATCTGGAAGCGAGCACTTCATCCGGGCCTACCATCGTTGGACCTGCTCGGGGGCTCCCGTCCGGGGGGCGGACGGGAAGATCGTCGGCACCCTGGACCTTACGGGAAACATCGAAAACGTGCACCTGCACACCCTGGGCATGGTCGTCGCGGCCGCCCAGGCCATCGAAAAGATCCTCGTCCTGGATTCCCGGAACCGGGCCCTGGACGAGAGCCGCCGTTTCCAGGAAACGCTTTTGGACTCCATCTCCGCGGGTATCGTCTCGGCGGACCTCGAGGGCCGGATACTCTCGGCCAACCGCCAGGCCCTGGAGATGTTCGGGTACGAGAGGGAGGAATTCCTCCGGACCCGTATGGACCGGCTCATGCCCCGCTGGGATGAGGTCCGCGCCTCCTGCGCCGGGGGGGTCGAATTTCCGAACGACGACGTCCAGACCGAAGCCCGGGCGAACCGGCTCTACCTGAACCTGAGCGCCTACCCCATCCTGGACTCCGACGGGAGGCCCTCGGCGGCCATCCTGGTCTTCAAGGACGTCAAGAAGGTGCGCAAGAACGCGAACGAGATCCTCGGGCGCCGGGCCATCTATACCTTCGACAAGATCGTCGGCTCGTCCCGGGGACTCCGGGAGGCCGTGGAGTTCGCCCGGAAGGTGGCGGACAGCCGCTCCACGATCCTCATCACCGGGGAGTCCGGAACCGGCAAGGAGATCTTCGCCCAGGCCATCCAAAACGCCTCATCCCGCCGGGAGGAGGCCTTCGTGGTGCTCAACTGCGGAGCCATCCCCCGGACCCTCATCGAGTCCGAGCTCTTCGGATACGCCGAGGGCGCCTTCACCGGGGCCAAGCGGGGGGGGCATCCGGGCAAGTTCGAGATCGCCGACGGGGGAACCCTGTTCCTCGACGAGATCGGGGAGATGCCCCTGGACATGCAGACACGGCTCCTGCGGGTCATCGAGGAGGGTACGGTCATGCGGGTCGGGGACAGCCGGGAAATTCCCGTGGACGTGCGCATCATCGCGGCCACCAACAAGGACCTCTCCGGGGAGGTGGCGGCGGGGAATTTCCGGATGGATCTGTACTACCGTCTCAACGTCCTCCCTATACACCTTCCGGCTCTCCGGGAGCGCCCGGAGGACATACCCCTCCTGGTCGAGCACTACATGGACAAGATCTCCCGGAAGCTCAACAAGAAGCCCGTGCCCATAAGCCCGGAATACATGGCCAAGCTTACGGCCCGGGAGTGGCCGGGCAACATCCGGGAGTTGGAGAACCTTATAGAACTCATCATCAACAGCGAGCGCCTGCCCGATTCCGATCCGGGTTCCCCGGCTCCTTTCCCGGCTCCGGGCGGCTATGGGGGGACGGACGGCCGGGCGGGCGGCGCCGGGCTCTCCCTCGAGGAGGCGGAGGTCGAGCATATCCGGAAGATCCTGGCGGAGTGCGGGGACAACGTGACCAAGGCCGCGAGCCGGCTCGGGATAGGCCGGAACACCCTCTACCGCAAGCTGCAGCGTAGAGGGAGGGGCGCATTGAAATAGAACGCTTGTTCCATTATAGAACCATTCCTCTCCCTCGCATCGTTCCATTTTAGAACATTTCTGCTCATGAACACATATCCGGAAGAAAAGCGCCGTCGAAAGATAGGACCATCCTGCCTGGGGGGGAACGCTTTTCCGCGCCCGGTGTCGTTTCCATGATTTCCCCGCATACCGATCGAACTCT
>CAYTYG010000009.1:4743-14868 GCA_964441515.1 uncultured Treponema sp. | reverse complement strand
AAATAAAACATCAACGAATCACAAGGAGATACCATGGATACCATCCTTCGCATCGACCTGGGCGCCCCGAACGGCCCTTCCATCAAGAAAGAACCCGTCGGAGCCTATGCCGGCCTGGGCGGACGGGCCATGACCTCGACCCTCGTGGCCAAGGAAGTGCCCCCCCTCTGCCATCCCCTGGGCCCCGAGAACAAGCTCGTCATAGCCCCCGGCCTCCTGTCCGGCACGGCGGCCAGCCAGTCCGGCCGCATCTCCGTCGGCTGTAAGAGCCCCCTCACCGGCGGCATCAAGGAAGCCAACGCCGGAGGCCAGCCGGCCCAGGTCCTGGCGCGGCTGGGCTACGCGGCCGTCGTCCTGGAGGGCATGCCCAAGGGCAGTCCGACCTACGTCGTACACATCGACAAGGACGGAGTGAAGATCGCGAACGATCCGAGCCTCAAGATGCTCGGCAACTACGCCCTCATCGAGGAAGTGAAGAAGCTCTACGGCGACAAGGTAGCCTGCATCTCCATCGGCCCCGCGGGGGAGATGAAGCTGGCCGCGGCGTCCATAGCCTGCACGGACATGGAGATGCACCCCACCCGCCACGCCGGCCGGGGCGGGGTCGGCGCCGTCATGGGTTCCAAGGGCGTCAAGCTCATAGTCCTGGACGACACGGGCTGCAAGATGCGGGAAGCCAAGGATCCGGAAAAGCTCAAGGCCGCCAACAAGGCCTGGGTGGAGGGCCTGAAGAAGCACGCCGTCACCGGCGGCGGCCTGCCGACCTACGGAACGAACGTCCTTACGAACATCATCAACGAGTCCGGCGGCTTCCCGACCCGTAACTTCAAGACCGGGCAGTTCGAGGGCGCCTCGAAGATCTCCGGGGAAACCATGGCCGCCCTGGAGACCAAGCGCGGCGGCATGCCGACCCACGGCTGCCACCGGGGCTGCGTGATCCAGTGTTCGGGGATCTACAACGACGAGAACGGCAACTTCCTGACCAAGCAGCCGGAGTACGAGACGGTATGGGCCCACGGCGCCAACTGCGGAATCGACGACATGGACGCGATCGCCCGGCTCGACCGCCTGGACGACGATATAGGCCTGGACACCATCGACATGGGCGCCGCCATCGGAGTCGCCATGGAGGCCGGGATTCTCCAGTTCGGCGACGCGAAGGGCGCCATAGACCTGATCGAACAGGTGGGCAAGGGCACGGCCCTCGGGCGTATCATAGGCTCGGGAGCGGCCGTGACGGCCAAGGTTCTGGGCGTGGAGCGCGCCCCCGTGGTCAAGGGCCAGGCCATGCCCGCCTACGACCCCCGGGCGATCATGGGCATCGGCGTCACCTACGCGACCACTCCCATGGGCGCCGACCACACGGCGGGGTACGCCATAGCCACCAACATCCTCAAGAGCGGCGGCTACGTGGATCCCCTGAAGCCCGAGGGCCAGGTCGAGCTCTCCCGGAACCTGCAGATCGCCACCGCGGCCATCGACGCCACGGGGATGTGCCTGTTCATAGCCTTCGCCATCCTGGACCAGCCGGAGACCTTCCAGGCCCTGCTGGACATCATCAACGCGGTCACCGGGCTTTCCATGACCGCCGACGACGTGACGGCCCTCGGGAAGTCCGTCCTGACGACCGAGATCAACTTCAACAAGGCCGCGGGCTTCACCAAGGCGATGGACAGGCTCCCCGCCTACTTTAAGCGCGAAGCCCTCCCGCCGCACAACGTCACCTTCGGCATCAAGGACGAGGACCTCGACCGGGTCTTCAACTGGTAGGCATGGATATCGGAACGAAAGGCCGCGCCTCTTCGGCGCGGCCGGTTGACCTCCTTCTGCCGGAAGGGGATCCCGCCTGGGACGAGGTTTCGGCCCTGCTCCAGGCGGGCTTCCTCGTGGAGTCGCGCCCGGGGATCTCGGCCCGGGACTTCATGCGCCATACCCTGGGGTTCGAGGACGAGTACATCGAGGGCGAGGTAAGCACGGTCTTCATCAACTTCGAGCCGGTGGACGACATCGACGCGGCAACCCTCTCCGAAGGATCCCTGATAGCCCTCTCGGCGGCCATGCCCGGACTGGTCGGCGCGGTGATGCGCCGGAAGAGCCCCTACGCATCTTTCCGCGAGGCCATCAGCTACGCCCAGCCGGCGGCAACCGCCGGGGGAACTGCCCAGGGCGGCACCGGGGCCCTGGTCCGGGTCAAGCTATTCAACTCGGTTATGTGGGACAAGGGTCCGGAGATCCTGGCCCGGGGCATCCTCGTGGAGGAGAAGGCCGCGGCCGCTTTGCTGGCCGGAAAGTCGGCCGCAGCCCCCGGCCCGGACGGAGGTTTGGTACGCCTGCGCGTCCGGAAAGAGGACGGAGGCGCCCCGTGACCGTCGCCGTAAAGCTTTTCGCGTCGCTCCGGGCCGGGCGCTTCGACGCGGAAAGCCGGACCTTCCCGGAGGGCGCCACGGTGGGCGACGCCATAGCCGCCATCGGCGTCCCTCCCGAGGAGGCGGCGGTGGTGTTCGTAAACTCCCGGCACGCGGAACCCTCGACGCCCCTGGCCGACGGGGATATCCTGGCCGTCTTCCCCCCCGTGGGCGGGGGCTGAGGGCCCAGGGAGAAAACCTTCGACGCGTCGGGCCCGGGATGTATAAAAGAGGCGGCCCCCGGAAAACCCGGGGGCCGCCTCTTCCGTTTTTGGACTTGCTTCCCTGCTACTTTCCCGACGCGGCGGAAGCGCCCGCGATCTTCCCGAAGACCCAGATGTCCGCGATGGCGTTGCCTCCCAGGCGGTTGCCCGCGTGGATACCGCCGGTCACCTCGCCCGCCGCGTAGAACCCGGGTATGGGCCGGCCTTTGACGTCCAGGACCTGGGCGTTCTCGTTGATCCTAAGGCCGCCCATCGTGTGGTGTATGGCGGGCTTTTCCGGCACCGCGTAGAAGGGGGCGTCCTTCACCTTGAGCTTGAAGACGTTCTTCCCGAACTCCGGATCCCTGCCCGCGTCCACGTAGGAGTTGTACTTGTCGATCGTGTCCACGAGGACCGCGGGGTCCATGCCGATCTTCCGGGCCAGCTCCTCCAGGGTGTCCGCCCGTATGAGGATGCCCTTCACCGTCGCCCGGTCCAGGTAGGCCTGGTTGGCGTTGACGTTGGCGTTCAGGGCTATCGTGGTGTCCGAGATCTGGTAAAAGAGCCCGCCGGGCTGCTTGAGGGCCGCGAAGGCCAGGACGTCGCGCTCGGCGTACTCGTTGACGAAGCGGCGGCCCTGCTGGTCCACGAAGACGTAGTTCTCCGGGGGCGGCAGGATGCCGTCGATCAACTGGCCGGTCCTGGCGTGGGCCGTGGGCATGAGCTGGGAGAACTGCATCCCCACCAGGGCGGCCCCGGCGGCCTTGCCCATCGTGATGCCGTCGCCGGTGACCGTGGAGACGCAGGTGGTCTTCATGTCCAGGGGGATGGAGGGCCAGTAGTCGTTGTACTGGGCCACCATAGCCGCGTTGGCGCCGAACCCGCCGGTGGCCATGACCACGCCCTTGCGGGCCCGCACCGTGACGGGGGTGCCGTCCCCGCGGACCGCCCGGACTCCCACCACGCGCCCCTTCTCCACGATCAGGGCCTCCGCCTTGGTCTCCAGGAGGATCTCCCCCCCGGCGGCCAGGACGGCCTTCGCGGGCATGTCGAAGTAATGCATCTTGTCCATGGGGTTGTGGCCCCGGGTCCACATGGCGCCCACGGGGGCGGAGAGCTTCGGGTTGAAGACCACGCCCAGGGACTCCGCCCACTTGAGGGTGGGCAGGCTCAGGGAGCAGAGTGCCTTCACCAGCTTGAAGTCCCCGGCCGCCCATTTCCCGGATTTATCCTGGCGCTTCCCGCCCAGGTAGGCCTGTATCATGTGCCACTCCACGGAGTCGAACATGATGGAGGTGTCCCCCGCCAGGTAGGTCCGGATCTGGCCCTTGAGGGTGCGGAGCGTCTCGGCGTAGTCGCCGAAATCCTTCTCGTCCAGGGCCAGGACGCCCTTTAAAGTATCGGCCTGCCCGCGCATGGCGGGTATCTTCCCCTGCACCTCGGGGTCCGCGGCGTTCCAGGCGCAGCCGGAAGCCAGGGTGTTCCCGCCCACGGCCGCCGTCTTCTCCAGCAGGATGACCACGGCGCCGTTCTGCGCGGCGGAAGCCGCGGCGGCCATGCCGGCGCCCCCTCCCCCGATCACGACCACGTCCGCGGTCTTCACGACGGCGGCGCCCGCCCGGGCCTTCTTCACGGCCCTGGACTTGAGGGCCTCGACGTCCCCTCCCGCGAGCCTCGCCGCGGCCTCCACGGCCTGGAGGACGCCCTTGGAGGAATCCGTAGCCCCGGAGACGGTATCCACCGCCAAGGACTGGCTTTCCTGGATGGCTGCGGGCACGCGCTCCAAGGCGGCGTCGGATATCCCGGGGGACTCCGAATGGCTCGTTATCTTGATTTCCCGGATCGCCGAGGACGTGAAGGTCACGCTGACCTTGATCTGTCCGTTGTGGCCGTCGCCCGTCCCCTCGTAGGTCCCGGGCTTGAAGGCCGCGGCCGCTCCGGACGAGGACCCCGAACGAGCCGCCGCGTCCCCGGCGCAGGCCGCCAGGGACAGGGCCAAAAGAGCGCACAGGGCCCCGAGGGCCGCGCGCGTCATCCGTTTCTTCATACAACCTCCTCTGCCCGCTCCGCGTCCGGCAGCCGGACCGAGCGATTCCTGCCAAGAGGCTAAACCTTGGTGCCGCTCCAAGGTCAAGGAGATTGTTCCATCCGTACCCGGATGGAGAAGTGATAGAGGGGCCGGCCGTCCGCCGTCTCCTCCGCGAAAGTCCGCCCGGTGGCCTCGCTGGCGATGCGGCAGCCCCGCTCCCGGGCGTAGGCGTACAGGGGGGCGATGTCCCGCTTGGAAAGCCCGAAGAAGTCCCGGGAGGCCAGGTGCATGGAGACGCTCCGGCCCGCGGGGAAGGTCTCCACTTCCGGGGAGAGGGCCAGGCCGAGGGCCTTCCGGTAGCGCTCCAGTACGCCGACGCCCAGGCGCATCTCCAGGCCTTCGTCCCCCGAGAGGAGGCTATCCCGGGATATGCCCACGGAGAAGTAGGAGTACGGGAGGTGGCGCATCCATTTTCGCACCGTCTGGAGGGCCTTGGGGCCCCGGCGCGCGTCCGGCCCGAAGACGTAGAGGGAATGGGACGCCTCCATCTCGATCTCGTTGACCCGGCCGGTTTCGTGCTCCGCCAGGTCGTAAAAGACCTTCAGCTCGTCGATGCGCCGGGCCTTGCTCTCCAGCCTCCGTATCTCCGCCGCTATCCGCTCCCGCTCGCGGGTCAGGTCCTCGTTCTGTTCCCGGACGGAGCGGCCCGCCGCGACGGCCTTCATCGCGGCGAGGTCCATGCCCAGGCTCCGGTACATCCTCAGGTTCATCGCCCGCAGGGCCAGGGCGTCCGAATACTGACGGTAGTTGTTGGCCGGGTTCCTCCCGGGCAGGATCAATCCCGCCTTCTCGTAGTAGCGGAGGGTATCCGCGCCCAGTCCCAAAAGGCGTGCGAATTCCCCTATTGTGTACGGCACGGCGGTCATCCTTTCCCTATGGCCGCGGCGGCAGAATCGCCCCGACGCCGCAGCCCGCGGCATGCCCGTCTCTATTGACGAGCCATCGCGCTTCCGCAAAGATTATACCATCGACAAGGAACCGGCAAACGCGCGACGATCCTTTTCGGAGTATATACCCGCGCGCGGGCTGACTTCATCCTATAATTAACGCGAGAAGCAAGACCGGCGCCTTGCGGCATCCCGGATCGGACTATCCGGGGAGGAGATTCAAGAAACTGACGCTGCGCATCAAGGTGCTCATCCCGATAATCGCCGTCATCCTGCCGGGCCTCGCGGCGGTAACCTTCGTCTCCTACTGGGCCTCCTCCCGGGCCCTTACGGGCGCCTTGGTCCGGAGCATGGAGCAGATGGCCCGCCTGACGGCCCTGCAGACGGACGAATGGATAAAGGAGCGCTTGGCCAATATCGAGGTCACGGCGGCCCACGAATCCATGACCGCGGTACTGCGCCCCGGAGCCGCGGAAGGGGATCTGGAATCCGCCAACGCCTACCTGGAGGAGGTGAAAAGGCGGTACGCGGTGTTCGCGACCCTCGGCGTACTGGACGCACGAGGCATTGCGCAAGCGCATACCGATACAAGCCAGATCGGGACCATGGACCTGGGCGGCCGGGACTATTTCAAGGAGGGAATGCGGGGCGACACATCCATATCCGGCGTACTGAAAAGCGTCATCACCGGGAACCTGGTATTCGCGATGGCCGCCCCCATCCGCGACGGCGGCGGGGTCGCCGGGGTGCTCTACGGCACGGTCGAGCTGACCGGATACTCGAAAGTCTTCCTGGACGACCTGGAGGTGGGAAAGGACGGATACGCCTTCCTGATGGAGCCCGGCGGTAAAATCCTGGCCCATCCGGATTCGGAGAAGATCCTGAACTTGGATCTCTCGACCGAGGACTTCGGCCGGGAGATCCTGGAGAAAAAGAGCGGGACCGTCGGGTACTCCTGGGAGGGGGAACCGATCCTCGCCGTCTTTCGGGAAGTGCCCACGACCGGATGGATCGTCGTACTCCGGTTGAACGAGAACTCCCTTTTCTCGGACATCCGGCGTATAGGGAACATCCTTCTCGCCATCGCCGCGGCGATGATCCTCGTCTTGGTGACCCTGCTCTCGAGGATCCTGGGACGCATAGTGGTCCGCAGGATCCGGAAGACCGCGGAACAGTTCCGGGACATCTCCGAGGGTGGGGGAGACCTCACGCTCCGCCTCGCGGTAAAGGGGAACGACGAGATCGACCAGCTGTCTCACTACCTCAACAAGACCCTTCAGAACATGGCTTCCATGTTTTCCAACATCAAGAGGGAGACGGCGGTCCTCACGGCGTCCGGCGCCGACCTTTCGTCCAGCATGACGGAGACCGCGGCCGCCGTAAACCAGATCACGGCGAACATCGCGAGCATCAAGGAGCGCGTGGTGGACCAATCGGCGGGAATCAACGAGACCCAGGCGACGGTGGAGGAGATTTCCTCCAGCATCGCCCGGCTGGACGGCCATATCGAGGAGCAGTCCGCCGCCGTGACGGAATCCTCCTCCTCCATCGAGGAGATGGTCGCCACGATCCAATCCGTTTCCGCCAGCCTGCGGCACAACATGGAGTCCATGTTGGAGCTCCAACGGGCTTCCGACACGGGGCGCGGGAGCATGGACGAGGTGGCGATGACGGCCCGCACGATAGCCAAGGAATCCGAGGGACTCCTGGAGGCCAGCGAAATCATCCGGAAGATCGCGTCCCAGACCAATCTCCTGGCCATGAACGCCGCGATCGAGGCGGCCCATGCCGGGGAATCCGGCAAGGGCTTCGCCGTGGTGGCCGACGAGATCCGCAAGCTGGCGGAGGATGCAGGCTCCCAAGGCAACGTCATCGGCAATTCCCTGAACAGCGTAAAGGACTACATCGACGCCATCGCCCAGTCCATCGCGAAGACGCAGGAGCGTTTCGACCGCATGTACAGCCTGAGCCGCAAGGTCGCGGAGCAGGAAGAAATAATCAAGAACGCCATGGGCGAACAGGAGATCGGGAGCCAGCAGGTTCTGGAGGCCCTGACGGAGATCCGGGAGATCTCCGCGAGGGTGCGGGATTCTTCCAAGGAGATGACGACGGGGAGCCGGGAGGTCCTGGAGGAGATGCGCCGCCTGACCGGCATCAGCGACGAGATATCCCACAGCATGAACGAGATGGCGGTAGGCTCGGCCCAGATCAACGAGGCGGTGAACCATGTCTCCGACCTGACCCAGGGGAACAACCGAAGCATAGATTCCCTGTCCCGGGAGGTGGGGCGGTTCAAGACGGAGGGCTAGCTCCGGGGCCGTCCTTGCCCCGCCCCCGGAGCGGGGCTACAATCCGTCCATGCGCGCGGTAGCCGACCTCCACATCCATTCAAGGTTTTCCATCGCCACGAGCCCCAAGCTCACCCCGCCGGCCCTGGACCGGTGGGCGGGCGTCAAGGGCATCGACATCCTGGGCACCGGGGACTGCACCCACCCCGCGTGGCTTGCGGAGCTCCGATCCTCCCTGGAGCCCGCGGAGGAGGGCTTCTTCCGGCTCAAGGACGGACTCCGGCGGGAGTACGCCTCGGGACAGGCCCGGGCGGAGGGCCTTCCGGAGTCGAGCCGGGACGTTCGCTTCGTCCTTACGGGGGAAATCAGCACGATCTATTCCCGGGACGGAAGGACCCGGAAAGTCCACCACGTGGTCCTATTGCCCGGATTCGAGGCGGCCGCCGCCTTCCAGGCGCGGCTGGAGCGGATCGGCAACATCTCCTCGGACGGACGGCCCATCCTCGGCCTGGACTCCCGGGACCTCTTCCGCCTGCTCCTGGACTCGGACGAGCGGGCCGTCCTGGTGCCCGCCCACATCTGGACGCCCTGGTTCTCCGCCCTGGGAGCCCGATCCGGCTTCGACTCCATCGAGGAGTGCTACGGAGACCTGGCCGGCCGGATCGGGGCCGTCGAGACGGGGCTCTCCTCCAATCCACCGATGAACTGGGCGGTGAGCGGCCTGGACCGCTTCGCCATCGTCTCGAACTCCGACGCCCACTCCCCGGACAAGCTGGGGCGGGAAGCCACGATCCTGGATCTGGAGCCCTCCTGGGAGGGGCTGCGGCAGGCCCTTTCCGGGGGCGGCGGGCGGGGGAGGGTCCTGGAGACGGTCGAGTTCTTTCCCCAGGAGGGCAAGTACCACTGGGACGGCCACCGGGCCTGCGGAGTCGCCCGTCCCCCGGGGGAGATCCCGGACGGCCTCTGCCCGGTCTGCGGGAAGCCCCTCACCCCCGGGGTCCTCCGGCGGGTGACGGAGCTGGCGGATCGGCCCGTGGAAGAGCGGGCGCCCTGCCCGCCGGACGCGTCGGGCACGAACCGCAGGCCCTATCGGTCCCTCGTCCCCCTCCGGGAGCTTCTGGCGGAAATCGTAGGCGCCGGGCCGGGCTCCGGCAAGGCGGCTTCCGCGTACAACGCCCTGGTGGAAGCCGCCGGCAGCGAGTTCGGGCTCCTTTTGGACCTGGATCCGGGGGATATCCGAGGACTTCGGGCGCCGGGCGTACCGGGCGGGCTCCTAGCCGAGGCCGTGGGCCGGGTTCGCGCGGGGAACGTGTATATAACGCCGGGCTACGACGGCCGGTACGGCGCGATCCGAGCCTTCGCCCCGGGAGAAGGGCTGGAAACCCGCCTCCAGGAGAGGCTCTTCGGGGAGGCTCCCCGGAAGCCCCGGAAGGAAAGGCCCGCGGCTTCCAAGCGGATCGGGAAGAGCGAACCGATCCCGGCCGCCTTTGGGCCGCCGCATACCGTCCCGAGGGAGGCTTTCCCCGGGGACGCCCTCCCCTTCGCGCCGGACCCGGCCCAGGAGGCCGCGGTCGACCATCCCGGGAACGCGGTCCTCGTAATCGCGGGCCCGGGGTCCGGGAAGACCTCGGTCCTGGCCCGGCGCATCGCCCGCATCCTCGGGGAGGGGGCGGATCCCGCGTCCTTCCTGGCCCTGACCTTCACGAACAAGGCGGCGGGGGAGCTCCGGGACCGCATAGCCGGAGTCCTCGAGGCGGCGGGCTCCCGGAGCTCCGACGCGGCCCGCGCGGTGACGGCCTCGACCTTCCACGCTTTTTGCCTGTCCGTGCTGAGGCTAAGGGCGGCGGACGCCGGGCTTTCCCCGGCGTTCACGGTTTTGGGGGAGGACGAGCGGGCCGCCTTCCTGGAAGCCGCGGCCCGGGGAAAGGATGCGGCCGCCTCCGGGCGCCCCGGGGCGAAACGCCTGGCCGGCTACATCGAGAGCCGGAAACGCTTCCTCCTCCTCCCCGGGGAGCGGTCGCCCCGACTGGGGCCGGGAGCCCCCCAGGACCTGGCGGAGACTGCGGCGGACCTGGGCATCCCCGGCTTGGATCCGGGGCCGGACGTGGGCTACGCGGCCTACCGTTCGGCCCTGAAGGCCGCGGACGCCCTGGACTTCGACGACCTCGTGTCCGGGACCGTGCGTCTTTTTTCCGCGCGTCCGGACATCCTGGCCGAGTTCCGGGACCGTTTCCGCCGCGTCTTCGTGGACGA
>CAYTYG010000009.1:0-4733 GCA_964441515.1 uncultured Treponema sp. | reverse complement strand
GAGTACCAGGACGTGAACTTCGCCCAATACGCCCTGGTGCGCCTCCTGGCCCCGGCCCTCCCGCAGTCCGGGGAGCCGACGGGCGCAGACGGGCACGGGCGCAGCCTCTTCGCCATCGGGGACCCGAACCAGGCCGTCTACGCGTTCCGGGGTTCGGACCCCCGCCTCCTCGACCTCTTTACCCGGGATCACCCCGGCGCGTCCGTCCTGACCCTGGCCCGGAGCTTCCGCTGCGCCCCCGCCCTACTTGAGGCGGCGGGGCGCCTCGCGGACACCCGGCTGGAGGGAGCCCCGCGGACCGCCGTACTCCGGAGGGCCGAAGCCCCCACCGGGAAGGCCGAGGCGGAGGGCATAGCCCGGGAGATAGACCGGATGATAGGCGGAACCCGCTTCTTCGCCCTGGACAGCGGAACGGCGGGGGACGGGACGCCGGCGGCGGAAAGCCCCACCGAGGATCCCGGCGGCTGCGGAACGGTCGCTCTCCGGGGTCTGGGGGAATGCGCCGTCCTGGTCCGCGCCGCGGCCCTAATCCCCCCCGTCGCCAAAGCCCTGCGGGACCACGGCCTTCCCTACCGGGTCGTGGGGGAGGTCCCCTGGTGGGAGGAGGAGCCCTCGCGTTCGATCCTTTCCCTCCTCCGAGCGGCGCTGCGGGACCTCCCCGCCGGCGCGCCGGCCCCGGACGCCGCGGAATCGGCCCTGCGGGGGCGCCTTCCGGGGCTCGGGCCCGCCGAGTCCGTACAGGAGGCGATACGCGCCCTGCGGGAGACCGGGAAGTACGGGAAGCCGTCCGGGGACGACGCTCGGGAGCGTCTTCTGGGCTTCGCGGCCGGCTTCCGGGACCGGACCTCCTTCCTGGACGCCCTGACCCTGGGAAGCCCCGGGGACTGCGAGGGGACGGGAGAGCGAAACAGCGTTTCCTTGATGACCATACACGCGGCCAAGGGTCTGGAGTTCGACCATGTCTTCCTCCCGGCCCTGGAGGAGGGTATCCTCCCCTTCACCCTCTTCGACCTGGACGGGGAGAGCCCGGAGGACCGTATCGCGGAGGAGCGGCGCCTCCTGTACGTGGCCATCACCCGGGCCCGGGTTGGGCTGCATCTCTGGCGGGCGAAAAAACGCGACTTCCTGGGCCGCAGGCTAAGCCTTCCGCCCAGCCGCTTCCTGGCGGAGATTGAAGACCTTATTTCCCGAAAAGAAGAGGCCCCCCGGCGGGAACGGAACCCCCAGTTGGGCCTCTTCTGAGCCCCCCGGCTCTACGTGTAAACCCGGAGGGCCGGTCGGAGGGCGGAAGCGGATTGCTCCGCCCGGACGTAAACCGTAAGCCCCCGCCCGGGCGGCGTCTTTCTACACGAAGCGGAGGGCCGCCCTGGGTTCCGCCGCGCTGAAGGTGAAGGACTCCGTGAAGAAAAGCTCCACGGTCCTGGCGTTGTGGGAGGCGAAGCCGATCGAGAGGTCCAGGCCCAGGTCCAGCGCCATGTCCCCCCCCCGCAGGGATACGAGGTAGGACTCCGGGACGCTGGGATTCCGCAGGATCTCCCCTTCGGTCAGGTCCTTGATCCGCTTGCCCAGGGGGTAGCCCTGGGCTTTCCCGTTCAGGGCCAGGAAGAGTTTTTCGGAAGCCACCAGGGCGTAGGGCCCCCCGACCCCGTTCCGCCGCATACGCTGGACCGCGAGGGAAACCGCCTCCAGGATGGAGGATTCCGAGTCCGTCTTCAGGGGCACCGTATTGTCCTCGGTGATCTTCTTGAGCCCCTCGATTCCGCCGGGGGCGAAGCCGTTGTACAGGGCCTCCTCCTCGAACCGGGCTATCTTGAGGGCGGCCTCCTCCAGGGAGGAGAAATCCACGTCCCGGGATCCTCGGACGACGTTGTCCAGGTCCCAGACGTCCAACTGGAAGCCCACCCGGGCCTCCACCAGGGGACGGACCTTGTAGACTCCGTAGTTCACGGCGTCCTTCTTCTGTCCGCCCGGGACATCGAGTTTGCCCAGGGGCTTGACCGTATGGGCAATGCCCTTGGGGCCGTGCACGTCCAGAAAGCGCCGGCACGAGAGGTTGGGGGTCAGTATGTTCCGGGCCTGGGCGTCGATCTCCTCCCAGGCCTCGGCGGTTATGGGAGCCAGCGAACGTTTCAGAATATCCATATACTCCTCCATTGGTCGGACGCAGGGGCTAGGTCCTCCGATTACGGAAGGACTCGGCGATCTCGGCTTACTTCAGCTTCCCGATTCCGAGGCCGCCGGATTCCGCGGACGACCCGGAGCCGCCGCCCTCCTCGATCTCGGTTATGGGGGCCGTGGTGAAAAGGTAGGTCTTAAGGACCTCGTCCCAGCCCTCCATGTTTCGTCGGAGCCACTCCAGAATCATTGCGGCGTGCTCCATCTCCTCGTTCCGGTTATGGGTCACGACGCTCCTGAGCTCCGCGTCCTTCGTGGCCGCGGCCCGTTGGTTGTACCAGTCGACGGCCTCGAGCTCTTCCTTGAGGCTCAGGATGGCTCTCGTGCAGTCTCGTACGCTCTGGGGAACTTCTTCCGGCACCTCGTGATACATGCTGGCCATGGGGTTACTCCTGTATTTCTTTTATTCCCGCCGCAAACCTCGGCGTTTCCTAAAATATAACGATTTCCAGGAAGGATTCCCAATAAAACTCCCATCCCGAGGCTCCGGTCCGGCTTCTTGACCCCCGGCCCCGGTCCCGGCAGAATGGATTCATGCGTACAGCCTCCGCCGAAGCCCCGTACGCGGCCCCTTCCCGGGCCGCGCGCCGGAGGCTTCCTTGAACTTCGACGCGGCAACCGCCCTCCTGTCCGGGGACCGGCCCCTCCCGGGACGGGCCGCCCGGGAGGGGATGGTTCCCGGGTACCGGCGGGGCAGTCTCCTCGTTCCCGAGCCCGGGGAATGGCGGGACGCCGCGGTCCTGGTGCTCCTGTACCCCGTGGAGGGAGAGGCCCGTTTCCCCCTCATGCTGCGCCCCCCGGGCACGGGTGTGCACGCCGGCCAGGTATCCCTGCCCGGGGGATCCCGGGAGAACGGGGAAACCCTGGAAGCCTGCGCCCTCCGGGAGACATCCGAGGAGCTGGGGGTGGCAAGCGGCGGAGTACGGCTGATACGGAGGCTCAGCCCCCTGGGCATCCCGCCCAGCTGTTTCCAGGTCCAGCCCTTCGTGGGGGCACTGGAGAGCCCCCCGGCCTTCCGGCCGGCCCCGGACGAGGTCGAGGCCCTGCTGGAGGTCTATCTGGACGAGCTCCTGGACCCGGCAAACCGCCGGGAGGATACGACGGAATACGGCGGGCGCCCCTGGCGCGTGCCCTACTACAGCCTGGCGGGGGCGCGCGTCTGGGGGGCCACCGCGATGATCCTAGCCGAGCTGGAGGCCCTCCTAAGGGGATAAAGGGAGGAACGAACCCCGCCTAGGAAGCTCAGCCCGGGGGCCAGGCCATGCGGCGTCCGCCCAATACGTGCAGGTGGACGTGGTCCACCGTCTGGCCGCCGTCGGACTTGCAGTTGAACACGAACCGCGCGCCCTTCTCGGCGCAGCCCAGCTCCCGGGCTAGCTGCCGGGCCTTGAGGACCATGCGCCCGGCCAGATCCGCGTCCCCGTCGCCGAACTCCAGGATGCTGGGGACATGCCGCTTGGTGATCACCAGGAAATGCAGCGGGGCCTGGGGAGCTATGTCGTGGAAGGCCAGGAAGTCGTCGTCCTCGTAGATCTTCCGGCAAGGAGCCTGCCCCCGGGCTATTCTGCAGAAAAGGCAGTCTTGCATGGGGCCGAGTATACCCGCCGGGGGATGAAATCCCAAGCCCGGTAGGCCGCTTTTCCTGTCAGACCTTCAGCAGCTCTATCCGATTCCAGTCGATCCTTCCCTCCGCGTCGACGCAGTCGGCGTCCGCGTGCACGTACTCGACCTTTCCGACGAACATCTCGTGGGAACCGGTGCGTATGGAATCGACCACCGTGCACTCGATGCTGACCGGGCAATCGGCCAGGATGGGCGCGGCGACCTTGATCCCCTCCGCGACGGCGACCTTCGCCGCGGCAAGCTTGTCCCCGTCGCGGCCGCTGTGGGAGCCGATGTAGTCCCAGGCCTCTTTCATCCCCGGGGGCGCGAGGTTCACGACGAAGCAGCCCGATTCCTTCACGAGGCCGTAGGAATAGCGGCTCGGTACGATTCCGACCATGACCATGGGGGGATCGTAGCTGCAGTTGCAGGCGTAGACCACGACGAGGGCGTTGTTCCTCCCGTCCTTTCCACGGCAGGAAACGATGACCGGGGGCTTGGGATTCAGTACGGAACGAAAGGCTGCGGCCGCTTTCTTCATGGAATCATGCTCCTTTGACAGGGTGTTAAACGATCCACCTTTTTTTGATGTTATGAAGGCTCAGGTAAAAAAGCGCAAAGCAAAAAACAAAGAGAATCGGCATCGTAAAGGCAGGCGGAAGGGAGTTTGTGCCGATCGTCGCGAAACGGATAACGTCGACTCCATAGGTCACCGGCAGGATATAGGAGAGCGGACGAAGGAAGACGGGCAGGGCGGATATCGGCAGGAAAAGGCCGCACAGGAACACCATGGGAAACCGGAAGAAATTGGAATAGGTCTGGGCTTCAAACACCTCGCTGGCGGAAACGGAGATGAACAGGCCCAGCAGCGTGGAGACGAGGGATAAAAACACGACGCCGTAGACCAGGACGGCCCAGGATTGCACCGGCGCCTTGAAGTAGAGCACCGAGACGGC
>CAYTYG010000008.1:5639-23205 GCA_964441515.1 uncultured Treponema sp. | reverse complement strand
TCTGGCCCCAGGAGTAGGATCCCTCGTACCGGTCGTCCTCCCCGGCGAGGATCTCGAACAGAGCCGTCTTGGCCAGGTGCTCCCGGCCCACGAAGGCAATCTTGTCGTTTCGCTTCACGTCCAGGGTGAAACCATTCAGGAGCCTTTGAGCCTCCAGGGATTTCGAGAGGCCTTGAACGGATAGAACGTTGTTGCCCGGTTCGCGCAGCGGCTTGAAACCGACGTAGGGGAAACGGCGGCTGGAGGGCCGAAGGTCCTCCACATCCAGCTTGTCCAGTATTTTTTTCCGGGACGTGGCCTGGCGGCTCTTGGATGCGTTGGAGGAAAAACGCTGAATGAACTCTTTCAGATCCTTGATCTTCTCCTCCCGGCGGCGCTTGTCGTCCTTCATCTGCTGGGTGAGGATGCGGCTCATCTTGTACCAAAAGTCGTAATTACCGGGGTACATGCGTATCGCGCCGTAGTCGATGTCGCAGGTATGGGTACAGACGGCGTTCAGGAAATGCCGGTCGTGGGAAACGACGATTACGATGTTGGGGAACTCGATCAGGAATTCCTCAAGCCAGGAGATGGAGTCCAGGTCCAGGCCGTTCGTAGGCTCGTCCAGTAGAAGGATATCCGGGGTGCCGAAAAGGGCCTGGGCGAGGAGGACTCGAACCTTGCGTCCCTCGTCGATATCCTTCATGAGCTTTTCATGCTCCGCCTCGGCCATGCCGAGACCGGATAGGAGGATGCCGGCCTGGGCTTCCGCCTCCCAGCCGCCGAGCTCGGCGAACTCCGTCTCCAGCTCGCCGGCCCGGAGTCCGTCCTCCTCGGAAAAATCGGGTTTTGCGTAGAGTTCTTCCCTTTCCTTCCGGACGGCGTTGAGCTTGGGGTAGCCCTGTATCACTACGTCCAGAACCCGGTCGTTCTCGTACCCGAAATGCTCCTGCTTGAGGACCGCCATGCGGGCTTTCGCGGGCATGGAAATCTGTCCGGAATCCGGCTCCATTTCCCGGGAAAGGATGCGGAGGAAGGTGGATTTCCCTGCGCCGTTGGCGCCGATGATCCCATAACAGTTTCCGGGGGTGAACTTGAGGTTCACATCCTTGAAAAGAACGCGCTCCCCGAAGGAGAGGCGAAGATCGCTTACCGTTATCAACGAGATTCCTTTTATCGCGGAAAACAACCGCGAGTGCGGGTATTTACTGCATTTTCCCGAAAACGACGAAAAAAAGCAAGGAGCCGGGATGATTGTGTTTTTAAAAAATCATTTGAATAGGCAAGTACGATTCACTAGACTAACGGCATGTCCTCATCCACGGAAAAGACGGATAGAACCGCCCTTGAGAAGCTGTTCGCGGACCTGCTGGACAAGAAGGGCGGCAAGGCGGATGTCGAATCCTGCAAGCCCTGGCTGGAGCGGGTCACCCCGGAGGAAGTCGTACGGCTTGTGGACGGGGCAATACGACGGGATGTGGATATACCCACCCTGAAACCCGCGGTCTCAAAAATTCTTAACCTTGCGTACGATTCTCTCCGGCGCCACCGGTACCAGGAGTCTCCGGACGAGTTTTTTCTGCGTTCCCTGATTCGGGAGAACAGGGGAGCGGTGGAGCTTTTGAGCGGCGCGAAAGCGGTCGTCGCCTCTCTCAACGCACAGCCCGACGTTTCTGCGGAAGCCTATGCGTCCGCCGCGAAAGGGTTGCACGATTTCGCGAAGCGGATAGGAGCCATAGAAATTCACTACAGGAAGAAGGAGAATATCCTTTTCCCCCGGTTCGAAGCGCGGTTTCCAGATTACCGCTGCCTTTATATAATGTGGTCCATCCATGACGATGTCCGGAGGTCGATACGCCGCCTCCTGGAGCTTACGGAGGAGCCCAAGCCCCTCTTGTCCGAGCTGAACGGGGAGATCGGCAAGCTCTATTTCAACCTGCACGCCGTGGTGTTCCGGGAAGAGCACATCGTTTTCCCTCTCTTCGCCCGAGTGTCGGCGCAGGAAGAGCTGAACGGCATGTTCGCGGAGTCTGCGGACTTCGGATTCTGCTTTCTATCCGAGGACGAGAGCGGGGAATTTCTCGCCCGAGCCCGGGAACTGAAGGCCGCGAGGGGAGGCTCTGCTTCGGTAGGGTCCGCCTTCCCCGAGTATGCGCCCCCGGGGGAGGGGCCGCTCCCCGGAACGAGAATAGAGCTGGACGCGGGAAGACTCTCTCCGAAGGTACTGGACTGTATTCTCAAGACGGTCCCGGTGGATATGACCTTCGTGGACTCCGACGGCCGCGTCGTCTGGTTTTCCAACAGTCCCCACCGAATTTTCCCGCGCAGCCCCTCCATACTCGGGCGGGACGTGCGGAACTGCCATCCCCGGGAGAGCGTGGACAGGGTTGAGTCTATTCTGGACGCCTTCCGGGAGGGGACGCGGGACCGGGAGTCCTTCTGGATACGGATGAAAGGCCGCTTCATCCATATCGAGTACTTCGCTCTGCGGGATTCCGACGGAAGCTACCTGGGGACCCTGGAAGTGAGCCAGGATCTCACGGAAAAACGCGCCCTGGAAGGGGAAAAACGTCTGGCGGACGGCCTGTAATTCGGGTTAGGAGTCGGTTTGGAGCAGGCCGCGCATCCTCTCCCTGGGGTCTCCGCGGGCTTCGGCAAGCTCCGATATACTGCGTATGAAGACGGCTAGGTCCCTTCCGCAGATTTTCTCGTAGAATTCCCGGTAAAGTTCCGGCTCGCCCTCGTAGAGGCGGTAGAGGTCCAGGTACGCGTTGTTGACCTTCTCCATGGGGAAGCCGGCGTACGCGCCCTCCGAGAACAAGGATGCCGCGGCGCCGCGATATTCCTCCGCCCGTTGTGCGAGGATGATTTCCTTGCGCCGGAGCTTTTCCTCCCGATCCATGTCCGAGGCGTAGACGGCCTGGAGCATAGTCGCTGTACCCCGGAGGTAGGCGGCGAAGGCCTCCGAATCCTTCCGGCTTCGGAGCACGGCATCCGCCTCGGGGCTTCCGGGACCGTACAGGTGCTCCATGTAGAGAAGCGCGCCTTCGCGGCCTATGAAGGTGGCGAATTCCTCATTGAACTGCTCGGCCTTTTTCACGAAAACCGTGGCGTGGGCCAATTCGTGGAGGATCGTCTCGGCTAGCTGGGCTTCGTCATACTTGGACATGAAGGAAAACAGGGGATCCCGGAACCATCCCAGGGTACTGAAGGCCTCCACGGGGCGGAAGATGACGTCCAGTCCCTGCGCCCTTCGGCGGGCCGCCTCCCTATCGGCTTCCTCGGGCTTGAAAAAGCCCTTGTAGGGAAGGCGCCCGACCACGGGGTAGCGCCAGAGGTGGCGCTCGAAGGACGCCGCGTCGCAGGCGGAGACCACGAACGCCAAGGTGTCCGATTCCGTTTCCACCAGGGTTGTGTAGTTTTTCGTATCCCGGAGCCCCAGGCGTTCCATCGCGAAGCTCCGGATACCCCGGGCCCGGAGGAGGAGTTCCCGGGAGGCCTCCTTCGCGTCCGGATCCGCCAGTATGCGGTCCGCGGGTACCGCTCGGGAAAGCAGGGAGAGATAGCGCGCACCCTGGACGGTGGCGTAGCAGGAACTGAATAAAAGAGCGCCGGCGGAGGCCAGGGCGAGGCGGAGCACGGAAGGCGGGTTTCTCATAGGTGCTTTCCCTTATCAAAGGGTGTTGTAACTCTGAATAAACACAGTTTCAACACCCTGCTGGGCCGTCCAGGACAGCCACAGGACTCCAAGTACCGTGGTGACGAGGGTTATGGGCAGCCCGGCGCGGAGATACTTCCCGAAGGAGACGTCGATGCCCCGGCGCTTGGCTCCCTCCGCCACGATCAGGTTCGCGACGGAGCCCAGGAGGGTGAGGTTGCCCGCGAAGGTGCTGGAAAGGGCCAGCAAGAACCATGCCCCCTTCGGGTCCCCGAAGGAGGGGATCATGGGCCGAAGGAGCAGGACGGCCGGGACGTTGGACACCAGGTTGGAGAGGGCCAGGGAAGCGCCCGCGAAGGCGGCGTTCGAGCGGGCCGCCAAGGGTATTACCGCCTGCGCGGCGCGTCGGAATACCTCCGTGCCTTCGATGGCGCGGGTGATCATGAAGAGCCCGGCGAAGAACACGAGCAGGGGGAAATCAATTTCCGCGAAGATGCGTTCGCTCTCCGTGCTGCGGGAAACCAGGAGGAATCCGGCGGCCGCGAGAGCCGAGAGAACCGTGGGGACCCCCGCGGCGAGGGCGGCCACCATGAGGAGGACGGCGAACGCGCTCTTCCGCAAGAGCACGGGATTATCCAGGGAATTCCGGGATACCGCGGCTGGGGACAGCCTTTCTCCTCCTCGAAACTCGCCGGGGAAGGCCAGGGCCGCTCGGTTCATACGGAGGAACGGCAGGCGTCCCACGGCGATCCCGAAAAGGGATAGAAGGATAACGATGTCCTCCGCGATCTCCCGAAGCATGGAACCTCCCTAAGGAACTGCAGACCCGGGCGATTATATCGATCCCACGGCGCTTGAGAAAGCGGTCATATAAAAAGCTTCCAGGGCACGCCCTAGCAGGATGTTGAAAAAGCCGGTTGCTTTTCCAACATCCTTCGCAGTTGTTCGCGTTTCTTGCGAAACGCTACACAACTGTTACACTTTGGAAGTGTTGAAAATGTGTCTACACGCATTTTCAACACCCTTCTAGGATAAGGAAACGAAAAAAACTAGAATGGAGGCATGAACTATAAAGAATTGCCCGTATACCAGCAGAGAGAGAAGATACTGGATTCCCTGCGGGATCATCCGGTTATCGTAGTGGAGAGTCCCACGGGATCGGGAAAGACCACCCAGATACCCGTGATACTCCAGGAAGCGGGATATAGCCGCAACGGAATCATCGGGGTGACCCAGCCCCGGCGCATCGCGGCCATATCCGTGACGGAATTTATTTCCCGCCAGATGGGCACCCGGGTTCCCGGACCCGTCGGGTACAAGATGCGCTTCGAGGACAAGACGGACTCCACAACGGTCATCAAGATCATGACGGACGGCATACTCCTCCAGGAGATGAAGCTGGATCCGCTCTTGAGCCGATACGGCGTCCTCATGGTGGACGAGGCGCACGAGCGCAGCCTCAACATCGACTTCATCCTGGGGCTCCTGAAGCGGGTTATGGAAGCCAGGCCGGAATTCAAGGTGGTGGTTTCCTCGGCCACGATCAACGCGGAGGTCTTCAGCGCCTACTTCGGCGATTGCCCCATCGTAAAGATCGATACTCCCATGTATCCCGTCACCGTGGTCTACGACCCTCCCGCCGCGGAGTCCAGCCTGGACGCCCTGATCGGCAAGGTGGAGAGTACGGTTACGAGGATCGTATCCGAGCGCAGGGAAGGGGACATCCTCGTCTTCCTTCCCGGGGAGAGGGCCATCAAGGACTGCATGCTGGCCCTGGCCTCCTGCGAGGTGAGGAGGTCCCTTCACCTGATTCCCCTGTACGCCCGGCTGGGCAAGGAAGAACAGGAGCGGGTCTTCGAGAAGCCGCCCCTGGGGAAGACCAAGGTGGTGGTCTCCACCAATATTGCGGAAACCTCCGTGACCATAGACGGAATCACGAGCGTGATCGATTCCGGGCTGGCGAAGCTCAACTTCTACAATCCCCGGACCTACACCTCCAGCCTCGTGGAAGTGCCCACCTCCAAGGCTTCCAGCAACCAGCGGAAGGGGAGGGCCGGCCGAACCCGACCGGGCAGCTGCTACCGCCTCTTCGGGCGCGAGGACTTCGAGAACCGGTCCCTGTTCACCATGGAGGAGATCTATCGCACGGACCTCTCGGAGGTTGTGCTGAGGATGGCCGAGCTTGGGATCACGGACTTCGAACGCTTCGATTTCATTTCCAAGCCCGCGAAAGCGGGCATCCTGGGGGCCGTGGAAGCGCTCAACCTCCTGGACGCCTTGAATCCCGACCGTACTCTCTCCGCTATCGGCGAAAAAATGTGCCTGTTCCCGCTCCTGCCCCGGCACTCCCGCATCCTGGTGGAAGCCATCCTCCGCTACCCCGACGTCGTGGAAGAGGCGCTCATAGGAACGGCCTTCCTTTCGACCCAGGGGCCTTTCATCCTACCGCCGGGCGAGGAGATGGAGGCCCGGGCCGCCCACCACGCCTTCCGCGACCCCGCCGGGGACTTTGTTTCCTACCTGAAAATATTCCGGCAGTATAAAGAGTCCCGAAATCCAGCGAGGTTTTGCGAGCGGAGCTACCTGGACGAACGCACCATGGCGGAGATCGTGCGCGTGAAGGAGCAGCTGGAGCTCATAATGAGCGGGATGGGCGTTCCCATCTCTTCGGGTGGGAGCACCGAGGACTACCTATGCGCCGTAAGCCGGGGCCTCATCCAGTTCGTATGCGCGCGGCAGGATCGGGGCATGTTCCGCAGCCTGACGGCGGAACGCATCCAGATCCATCCCGGCTCGGTCATGTTCAAGGAAAACCCGCAGTTCATCGTGGCCGGGGAGATTGTGCGGACGACGCGGATGTACGCCATGAGCGTTTCTCCCCTCCAGAAGCACTGGCTGCCCAAGATTTCCCCCCTCGTGGCCGAGGGGCTCCTGTCCCATGCGGCCGTGAAGGCTGTCCGGAGCCAGGCCGTGAAGGCTGTCCGCGAGGAACGCGCAGCCCGGGACTTCACGAACCAGATAAAGATCTCCGGGGAGGTCTTCAAGCTGGAGATAGAAAAAAAGAAGAAAAAGCTGGCTATCATAGAATGGGAGGCGCTCAAGCGGATCCGGGGAGACTTGGTCCGCGATTCCGCCGCTCTCTACAAGACAATGAAAGGGGTCGTCGTACGGGGAAATTTGCGGCTCCTGGACGGGGAGAAGCTCGACCTGATCCTGCGCGTGGCGCCCTTCTTGGACCTGGACCGGGATCTGGAGCGAGACTGGCCCCGGAAACGGAATTTTGCCGTCCACGAGGACTGTGCGGCCCTAATTTCCGCCCTGGACCACGTTCTCCAGGTTTCCCGCTGGAAGCCCAAGAGCCCGGAGCTGGGCTTCGTCGCGCTTTTCACGGACTCGGCGGGGAGCTATTGGTTCCGGGTCTCCCGGGGCTTCCATACGGCATTAAACGAAAGCCTCGCATCCCTGGAGGCTCTCGTGGACGACATAGCTTCCACCGCCTCCCACGAGGAGAAGGAAAAGGCAGCGGCCCTCTACCGCAGGCTATCCGGGTTCTTTGACTGAAGGGCTCCCTCGGCCGCCGTCCTGTTCGGGGACGAGGATTTAGAGACGGAATATCTTCAAGAGCTTTTTTTCGGTCTCTCCCTCGATGGTCGCCTCTACCTCCACGTATTTCTCCAGGCCCGATCCGTGGAGTTTTTCCTTCAGAAGCTCGTCCAGCTGGAAGACCCCCGCCGAGTTGTTCATGTGGATCTTGATGGAGATGGGCTTGTCCTCCCCGGAGAGTATCTCGACCTGCTCTATCGAGGCCGCGGAAAGGGAGTGAATGTTCACCAAGCCCGCCTCGAAGGGGATGCGCGAACGGCCCTTGGTCATGTCCAGGGCGTCCGCCACACGGACTATCCCGGCCTCCAGTGTCATCGGGCGCCCCTCGCTCCGGTGGGCTATGATGGCGTGTTGGGTTTCCGCCCGAAGAACGGTGCGCGCGTAGGTGGGATAGAGGCCCTCCAGGAGGCGATCGATGATGGGCTGGGCCACGAAGAGGCTGAACAACTCATGGTCGGCCCGCTGGATGGACATGCCCAGGTCGTGGAGAAGGGCCGCCAGGACGACGACTACCTCGGCGTCCGCGTTCGTCATTTCGTGGTCCTTCACGATTCCCGGAACCACGCCCTTCTCCAGAAGCTGGCGGAGCATCTTCAGGGCTATATTCGAGACGATCTGGAAGTGGATGGGCCCGTGGTCGGTCATCCCGAGGCGGGGAACCGCGTTTATATTCATGCAGGTCCAGAGGGCGTAGATCTCCTCGTCCGAGTTCACCCGATCCACGATAGTCTTGAGGATGGGATTGTGCCGCACCGGCAGGCGTATCTCCACGCGCTGGCCCGGCTGCGGAACCGGCAATTCGCTTTCCAACATGCGAACAAGGTAGCAAAAGCCGGGTAAAAGGGGAAGGTGCCGGCCCTTTCCGAGCGTTGAAAATGCGTTTAAACGCATTTTCAACGCTTCTAAAAATCCTTCTAGCCGTTCGGGATTCCGCAGGAGGCTCTCCACTCCTCCTGGGCTGCGGAAAAACCCATCCCGTAGGCTTTCCGGAATTTTTCCTCCGAGAAGGGGACTTCCCCGTAGAATTCCAGGAAACGATCCGGCCCGTATTCCTCGATCAGGTAGCGGACCAGGGAGTGAAGCTCCGTGTAGCGGACAATCCGAACACTACGTTCTTTCACGGATGGAGAAGATGCCAGGATGTCGGGGATAGGCGGCACGGTCCTGTGCATCACCCGGAGGGCTTCGGCGGGATCGCCTAGGAAGATACGGTGCATAGGGCTGATCTCCCGTGCTGCGTATTCCGCGATACCTTCCCCGAAGGCGGTATCGTTCGGAAGGATGCGGGAAAAGACATCCTCGGTCCAGACCTTAAGCGCTTGGACGAATTCCTGGAAGTTGTCCCCCCGTTCGGGAAGAGGTGGGGCGGAGTCCAGATCGAGCTTGTAGAAGATGTCCAGGAGGTGGGTCTCCTCGTGGGCGAGAATATATGCGGATAGGGCGTTGTAGTAGGGCAGTCGTATCGAGGCCTCGACGTCCAGCCGGTCGCCGTCAACCCGGAAGCCCCAATTCATGTTGGCGGTGTCTTCGAAACCGGGGAAGGCGCGGGTATCGGGAGGGACGATAACCGTGACCCGGCCGCCTTCCAGGACGGCCATGTTCGCGGCGAACCGTTCTTCCATGGCCGGCGTGGGCTTCAGCAAGCCCCGGATGGCGTCCAGTTGGGACTCCAGTAGCTCCGCGATGTACTCCCGATCCCGGAAGCCCGGGGTGCCCGGCATGGATACGACGATGAAGTGCTCCGTCTCCAGCCGGTCCAGCTTTTTTTCCTTCCACCTCGGTGTCCTCGAGTTACGGTCCCAGCGGCGGAAGGCGTCCAGCGCTTCCTGGTACGCGGTCGTTCCGTGCCGCACGGCCAGATACGCCCCAAATTCCTCGGGAGAACCTATTTCCTGGAGATCGCGTACGGCGTCGGCCCCGTATTTATCGGCCAAGGCTTCCAACAGGCAGAGCGTCGCCTCCTGCAGATGGGGCAAATCGTTTTCCCGGGAGCACACCCCGCGGGCCAGCTTTTCCGCGGGAACCGCAAGGTCTTCCAAAAGTTCCCGTCGTTCCAAGGGGATGGAGGAACAGCTGGTCAGGATGCCGAGAAATGCGGCGGCGAGGAACGCCGAGGCAAGAAAGCTCAGTCTTTTCATTTCTTATCGGATTCCTTTTTCTCAGGATTCTTCAAAAACAAGGAGGGCTTCCAAGCGGTTACAACGACGGCAGGGATGCGAACCGCGATTTTCGCCACCCATGCCCATAATTATACCCGGGTGTTATTGACATTGAATTAATCCCGGGTATAATTATGGGCATGGAACAAACCACATACACGGCGTTTTCCGGACCTCGTCTCGTCGCCTCGGGGAATCTCATCGAAACGCTCGGGGCCGTCAAGAAACTCCTGGATGATTCCGGCGGTGAGCCCGTTCTCATCTTCAACGACGATACCGGGGAACAGGTGGATTTCGATTTCCGGGGCAGCCTGGAGGATGTCTTGGCGCGGGTCCAGCCGCCCAAGCCCAAAACCCGGCCGGGGCGTCCCTCCCTGGGCGTCGTCTGCGGGGAAGTATCCCTGCTTCCGCGCCACTGGGAATGGCTGGAACGGCAGCAGCACAATGTTTCCGCTACGATACGGCGCCTGGTGGACGAGGCCATCCGCAACGAACCGGCCTCCGCCCGGGCAAAGCGGGCCTTGGAGGCAGCGGACCGGGTCCTCTGGATTCTGGGGGGCAACCTCCCGGGCTGCGAGGAAGCCTCCCGGGCCCTGTACGCCCGGAGTTTTACCCGTTTCCGGGAACTTATCGCGGATTGGCCCGGCGAAATTGCAGGCCATCTGTCGCGGCTTGTAGGAAGGGCGGAATAAGCCCCCTTTCGGGGCGAAAGGAACCAGGATGAACGTTCTCGCGATCAACGGGAGCCCTCACGGCGGAAAGGGCAATACCGGGCGGATGCTGGAAGCCCTCTTGGAGGGGTTCCGGCTGGAAGGAGCAAATACGACAAGCGTAGAATTAACGGATATGACGATTGCGCCCTGCCGGGCCTGCCATTCCTGTTGGTTCCGGACGCCCGGCTCGTGCGTCCAGAAGGACGGCATGGAGGACATTATTCAGAGGATGCGGGTTTCCGATATCCTCATCTTCGGAACGCCCGTTCACTTCTGCAACGTCTCCGGGCAGCTCAAGGTTTTTTTCGACCGGCTGACGGCTGCGGGGGGAGATCCGCACAAGGCGGCGGGGACGGAAGGGAAGCCGCCTCCCGGATATATCCTGGTCGCGAACTGCGGATTCCCCGCGAGGGAACAGTTCGATGTCCTTTCCCTCTGGATGCGGCAGGTCGCCCGGATGACGAAGGCCACGGTGCTGGCGGAGTTTTTCGCGACCCGTGGAAAAGTATTGACTGCCCCGGAGCCGGAAGAGGCGGCGGCCCGGGACCGGTATCTGGAGTTCCTGAAGGAGTGTGCCGCGGGTCTGTGCAGGAACGGCGCACTGGATTCTCTCCAGGCGACGCGGCTGGGGAAGGAGATCCTGGAGTTTTAACCCCCGAGGAAAACGGTACCTCAAAACCGGTCGATCACCGTGACGCCCTTCTCCGCGAACTCGTCCATCCGGGTCAGGACCTCCGCCCCCTCCTCCAGGCTTACGGTTCGGCCCACGAGTATCTCGGGCCTGAGGGCCCCGGATTCGATCATCCCGAGGAGGGAGGGATAGCGATGGGCCTGGATTCCGTGGCTTCCCCGGATCTCAAGCTCGTTCGCGACGACCTTATCCATGGGGACGGCGGGATGGTTCTGACCTCCTAAGAGGAGACCCACCTGGACATGGCGGCCCCGCTTTCGCAGGCAAGCGACGGAATTGAAGCAGGTTTTAGGATTCCCCAGGGCGTCGATGGAGAGGTGGGCTCCCCCGTCGGTGATTTCCCGGATCGCGGCGGGTACGTCCTGTGTTTTCCGGGCGTTCACCACGGCCTCCGCCCCCACTTCCCGGGCGAAGGCGAGCTTCTCTTCCGCGATGTCCACGGCAAGAACCCGGGCTCCCAGGGCCTTGCCGATCATGATCGCGGAAAGCCCGACGCCGCCCGATCCGTGAACAGCGAGCCATTCCCCTCCCGCCAGGCGGCCCTGGTCCGCGACGGCGCGGTACGCTGTAACAAAACGGCATCCCAGGCTGGCCGCCGTCACATAGGAGAGCTGTTGGGGAAGGCGGACCAGGTTGTGGTCCGCGTAGTCTATGGCTACGTACTCGGCGAAGGACCCCCAGCCCGTGAAGCCGGGCTGGAATTGAAGGTCGCATACCTGCTGGTTGCCGGAAAGGCACTGAGGGCAGGAGCCGCAGCCGCATACAAAGGGAAGCGTCACTCGCTCGCCGGTCCGCCAGGATTTCACATCGGCTCCGACGGCCTCGATCGTGCCGGCCAGCTCGTGTCCCGGGACATGGGGGAGTTTGATGTCCGGGTCGTGGCCCATCCATCCGTGCCAATCGCTCCGGCAGATGCCCGTGGCGGCTACGCGGATCACCACGCCGTTCCGGGACGGGGCGGGGTCCGGCACGGTCCGGATCTCGGGCTTTATCTGGAAATTGTCGTAAACAGCCGCTTTCATGACGGGGAACCTCCGGCGACACTATAGCACAGGGGCGGGTGCCGAAATCCCGATAAACAGCTTAGGACAGATAAAGTCAATTTCATCGCCCTAAAAAAGCGGAATACCGTAGAATAGAATCAATAAACAGGGCGAATCCGGCGCGGGAACGCCGGAAGGCAAAAGCAGGGGACCGCGGTCCGGACATCCGCGGAAAGGGGACTGCCATGGGAGAGAAACTGGGCTGGGGCATACTGGGCACGGGCGGGATAGCTCATACCTTTACCCGGGATATCGTCGAGGCGGGCTTGCTCGTGGCCGCAGTCGGCTCCCGTTCCCAGGACACCGCGGAGGCGTTCGGACGGGAATTCGGAATTCCCCGGCTCCACGGGAGCTATGAAGAACTCCTGGCGGATCCCGAAGTCGACATCGTCTATATCGCCACCCCGCATACCTTTCACCACCCCAACGCCTGCGCCGCCCTGGAGGCCGGCAAGCACGTACTCGTGGAGAAGCCCTTCACGGTAAACGCGGCCCAGGCGAGGGACCTGGCGGGCCGGGCGCGGAAACGGGGCCTCTTCCTCATGGAGGCCATGTGGACGCGATTCCTTCCCGCCATGATCGCCCTGCGCGGGATCGTGGCCGAGGGGGTCCTGGGGGAACTCACGGCCCTGACGGCGGACCACTGCCAGTATATCCCTCAGGAAAAGGCCCTGCGGCTTCATCTACCCGAGCTCGGAGGCGGGGCGCTATTGGACCTCGGCGTCTATCCCGTCTCCTTCGCCCACGAGCTTTTCGGGAGCCCCCCATCGGCCGTACGGGCCGTGGGGAAGCTCACTACCCAGGGGGTGGATCAAAGGGTGTCCCTTGCCCTGGAATGGCCCCGGGGAGAACAAGCGTCGATACTCACGGACATGCTGGCCCAAGGACCGAACCGCGCGGCCGTGATAGGATCGGAAGCCCGCATCGAGATGGATACAGTCTGGTATTGCCAGACTTCCTTCACGGTCCTGCGGCGAGACGGACAGGTGATGAACCGCTACGAAGAAAAAGTGGCGGGGCGGGGGATGCAGTACCAGGCTTTCGAGGTGGAGCGCTGCGTGCGCGCAGGGCTCCGGGAAAGCCCGACCATGAGCCTTTCCGGAAGCGTTGCGGTCATGGAGACCCTGGATACCGCGCGTGCCCTCGTGGGCGTGCGCTACCCGGGGGAATGAAGGCCGGAATTCGGCTTTTCCTAGGATCGTTCGAACCAGAGTTCCCGCACGATCCGCCCGTCCGCGAGGGCCCGCTTCTCGAACTTGGTGACAGGCCGCCAGGGGGCGCGTTTAGCCCATCCTCCGGGATAAAGGTTCCGGAGACCAGGAGTGGAATCCAGGGTGTTTCGAGACCACTCCGCGTATTCCTCCCAATCCGTCACGAAATAGATGTACCCGCCGGGGGCGAGCAGGGAGGCAAGGAGGTCCGTAAAGGGACGCTGTATAAGGCGACGTTTATGGTGGCGCTTTTTTGGCCAAGGATCGGGGAAGAAGACGTGGAAGCCCGAAACGCTGGCCGGGCGCACGCAGGACTCCAGGAACTCCACGGCGTCGTGGTGGAGGATGCGGAGATTCGCGAGGGATCTCCGGTCTATCTCGGAAAGGAGTTTCCCGACACCCGGGGTGTGGACTTCGATGCCGAGAAAGTCCCGGTCGGGAAGGGCGCCGGCAATCTCTGCCGTGGAGACTCCCATGCCGAACCCGATTTCCACAATCCAGGGGGCTTCCCTTCCGAAGGCGGTAGCGGGATCGAAGGGATCGTCCCTGCGGAACGGTACGCACCAGAGCCGGGACAGGCGCTCGAAGGAATGACGTTGGAGGTCCGTCATACGGCCCGCCCTCAGGACGTAGGAACGTATTCCCCGTCGGGACGCGGGTGCGGGAAGGGTATCGGTCGCCCGAACTTCCGGACCGTTCCCATCACCAAAAGAAATCATTCGACCACCTTAACGGCCCAGGAAAACAAGCCGACATTCCGTTCGGGATCATACGCGTACGCGGTCAGGCTTTGCACGTCGCTCCTCCAGTCCCGGGAGCCGTAGAGGCTGTCCAGGGACCTTGCTTCCCGGGGAGCCTCCACGACCCGGACCAACGTGCCCCGGGAGTCCAGGAAGAGGAGCTCCGTTCGGGAATACCGGGAGGAAACGGCAACATCGTCGCCCTCGCGGGTTATGGACGGGAAGGACAGCTCCTCCCCGAGCCCGGCTCCCAGGGTGAAGGAAGTCTCGTCCGACTCCCCCGACAGGTCTTCCAACACGACGCGGTAGAGCCCCCGGGGGAGCGGACCGGAGTCCGGGGAAACCAGCCCCGTGGCTCCGACCCAGGTTTCCTTGTTCCTCTCTTTCCGTGCCCAGGTTTCCGGCCGGAGCGTCCAGATGTATTCGCTGCCGTCGTGGAGTATATGGAGGGCCGCCAAGTCCTTGATTCCGTCCTCGTCCCGGACGGCCGCGAATACGGACAGCTGCTCCGAGGACTTCCGTCCCCGGGGATCCAGGGGGAGAAACGCAAGCCGGTACTCCACGGCGGCCAGCTCCGGGGAATGCCCGCTGCAGGACGCGGCGAAAAAATGAATTCCGAGAATCAGCGCCGCGAGCCAAGGACGCCGCGCGTTGGCGCAGCCTGCGTTTTTCGGCAAGATCAGGCCCGGGACAGGAAGGCCGCGGCCTCCTGCGGAGAGGAAAAATCCCGGGACTCCCGGCTCGCGAGGTTTTTCAACGAAAACACCCTGCGCTCCGCCTCCTGGGCGCCCAGGAAGACGCCGAAGGGAATGGCCTTCTTCTCGGCGTACGCGAACTGCTGGGAGAGCTTGCGGTTTTCCGGGAAGACCTCGCAGGGTATACCCTCGCCCCGCAGGGAGCGGGCCAGTTCCCAATACCGGGGAAGGAAGCCTTCCTGGACGTTGAATATGAGGATGCGGGTGTTTCCGGGCATTCGGAGGGAGCGTCCCAGGGACTCCAGTGCAGCCAGAAGCCGGTCCAGGCCGACGGAGGCTCCCACGCCTGGAATGTTCTGCTTCGTGTACAGGGACGCCAGGCTGTTGTAGCGGCCCCCGGAACAGACGGAACCGATCTCCGGAAGTGCTTCCAGGAAGGTCTCGAAGACGACGCCCGTGTAGTAATCCAGCCCGCGGGTGATCGACGGATCCAGGACGAGCCTGTCCGCGATTCCGGAAGACCGGGCGCACTCGTAGATTTCCCCGAGGCGGTCCGAGTCCGGATTGCCGCCGCCGGACGCCGCGGTGATCTTTTCCAGGGTCGAGGGGAAATCTTTTTCCGCTCGTATGTAGTCCAGGACGAGGCCGGCGATCCGGTTTCCCGCCTCCGTCTCCAGCAACGTCCGTATTTCCTCCGGTCCCACCTTGCCCAGCTTGTCCACAATCCGGAAAATCTGCGCGGAGGCTCCCTCGGCGTCTGCGGATTTCAGGAAACGGTTGAATATCCCCCGGTGATTCACTCGAAGGGAGAAATCCTCGACGCCCAGCGACCGCATGGAATCCGCTATCACCTGGATGGTTTCGAAGTCGGAGGAGGGGCAGTCCGTCCCCACCACGTCGAAGTCGCACTGGGTGAATTCCCGATACCGGCCGCGCTGGGTGTTCTCTCCCCTCCAAACCTTGGCGATGTGGTAGCGCTTGAAGGGAAGATAGAGCTCCCCGACGTGCTCCGCCATGAAGCGGGCGAACGGAACGGTCAGGTCGTATCGGAGTGCCACGTCCCGCCCCCCGTGGTCCAGGAAGCGGTAGACCTGCTTGTCCGTCTCTCCGCCTCCCTTGCCCAGGAGTATTTCGGAATACTCGAGGACGGGCGTGTCGATCGGGACGAAGCCGAAGGAGCGGAAGACAGCCTCCAGCCTGGAAGTGAGCTCCCGGCGCTCCGTCTCGGCTTCCGGGAGGAAGTCCCGGAAGCCCTTCAATACCCTGGGCTGTATAATGTCGTTCATCCTGGCTCCTGAATGCGGGATACCGTAAAGGGCTTCGAACCCAGTATGGCCGAAAAAGGGCGCCCTGGGCAAGTTCACGCCCGGGATCCCGGGTTTCCGCAAGGCATTTTTCTTGACAACGGGCCGTGATATATCGATTATCGTTCCATGCTGCTAGCCATCGATATCGGAAACACGAATATAGTCGCGGGGGTCTACGATAATTCGAGGCTCCAGGAGACCTTGAGAATTCAAACCGTGTCGAAAAAAACGGAGGACGAATATATAACGACATTCCGGGCCATCCTGTCGGAACGAGGGATAGATCCCCGGAGGATAGACCGGGTGGTGATGAGTTCCGTGGTCCCCGCCCTGACCGGCGCCATAGCGGCCATGGTGTCGAGGCTTTTCCATACGGATCCCGTAGTCGTGGGCCCCTCCCTGTATTCCCTGCTTCCCGTACATGTCGTCGTAGCGAAGGACGAGATCGGAACGGACCTGGTGGCCGACGCCGTGGGAGCCTACGAAAAGGTCAAGGGGGCTTGCATCGTTGTGGACTTCGGGACTGCGCTTACCTTCACCGCAATATCGGGAAAGGGAGAGATCCTCGGAGTATCCATAGCCCCGGGCCTGGGGACCGCGGTGGGAGCCCTGACCCGGGACACGTCCCAGCTTCCCAACGTACCGCTGGCCGCTCCTCCAACGGCCCTGGGGCAGAACACCGTGCAGGCAATACAGGCCGGCGTAGTGTTGGGATTCACGGGCCTCGTGGAATACCTGACGGATAGCATGAAACGCTCCATCGGGGAATCGGCCATGGTCATCGCCACGGGGGGTCTCTGTCGTGTTGTCGCCCCCTTGACGAAGGTATTCGACTATGTCGAGCCGGACCTCACCCTGGACGGCCTGGAAAAAATCGCGCGCTGCGTAGTCTGAATGCCTCAAGTTGGTGTGCCGCGTGGGGAAAAGCCTTTCGTGGACGGAAGACCGGAATGCGGATATAGTCGTGGCATGAACCCCGAGGCGAGTCCCGTGTTCCTTGTCGTTTGCCTGAATCCCGTGATCCAGAAAACCCTGGTATTCCGCGGATTGGAAAAGGGAGAGGTAAACCGCTCCTCGGATCATCGCGTGGACGCCGCGGGGAAAGGCGTGGACTGCGCTCGAATCCTGGGCCAGATAGGCCGGAAGGCCGTACACCTGACCCACGCCGGTGGCCCCACCCGGGACTGGTTTCTTTCCCTCTGCCGTTCCGACGGGCTGGACCTGCGCTGGGTCGAATCGGGATCGGAGATACGATTCTGCTCGACCGTTCTCGACCTTGGAGACGAAAGCGCGACGGAACTCGTGGAGGAAGCGCGTCCCGTGAACCCACAAACGGCGGCCTGCCTGGAGGCCGAGTTCATCCGGCTTCTCCCCGAAGCCTCGGCGGTACTGCTAACCGGTTCCTCGGCCGCGGGGTATCCCGAGGATATCCTCACCCGGCTGGCGCGGGAAAGCGCGGCCTGCGGCCGACGGCTCTACCTGGATATACGGGGCAAAGCCCTCCTGGACTGCCTGCCCGCAAGGCCCGTTGCGGCGAAGCCGAACATCGAGGAACTAGCGGCTACCTTTGGAATGGATCGCCGAGAAGTACGAGCGGATGATGCGGCCCGGGACCTGGTCCGGCGCGCCGGCAGGAAGTTTTTCGAACGGAGCGGAACGTCCCTGGTGGTCACACGGGGCGCGCTTTCCGTGCTCTACTGGGACAAGGGCGGCCTCCGGGAGGCTCCGGTTCGGCCCGTGAAGGCCGCCAATCCGATAGGATCGGGG
>CAYTYG010000008.1:0-5629 GCA_964441515.1 uncultured Treponema sp. | reverse complement strand
GCAGGCATGGTTTCCGCCCTGGAGGACGGAGCGGATCTCTCGGGGGCGGTCGGGGAGGGGGTCCGGCTGGGTGCCTTGAACGCGGGGACAATGCGGCCGGGGTCGCTGGCTTAGGAAAGTCCTTCTAGAGATTTCCGTCCCGGAGGAGCTCCGACAACTCGTCCCCGGAGACGATGTCCCCCTCCAACGGACCTTCGTTCATGGCGGAACTCGCCAAGTCCCGAAGCTCCGATGTCAGGGACCGCATTCCCCGCGAGATGGACCGTATTTCCTCTTTCTGTTCGGAGAGAGCCTGGGAAAGGTCGCCGTCCCCCGAAGCAAGATCGGATGCGGCCTCGGACAGCGATCGTGCGCTGCGGGAGAGAAGGACAAGGTATTCCGGCCGGTCCATGAGGCGCGGGCTGGATTCCAGGATTTCGCGAAGATTGCGGATGGCGCCATCCGCGAAGCGTATATCCTCCAGAACGTGCTGGGAGAAGAATCCGGCGTCCGGCTGTATCTTGACGGCGTCCGAAACAAGCGCCACGAGGCGGCGGATATACCATAAATCGTCTTGGAAACGTATTTTCTGCTGCGCCATGCTTCCCCCGTAAGAACATCGGCAACTGACCGGGCCGGGATAAGAGAGCGGGAAAACCGGGGATATGGTCGTGCTTCCCCGCGGGATAGGGTACAACCGATTAGAAGGAATGTCGACAGTCGGCGGCCTTGAAGTTTTGCCCCTGTTTTGGTATTGTAAGGGGCCTCTTTATCCGTTCCGTAGAGGACGGATCTGAAGTCCATAGGGAGGAACTATGCGATCCTACGAACTCGTCTCGATTTTTCCGACGGAGGAGGAACTCTTCCGAGCGGGAAAAGAATCCGTGGCGGCCGAGCTTGCCAAGCAGGGCGCCCAGAACATCAAGGAAGAGGATATGGGGGACAGACCCCTTGCTTACCTCATCCGCAAGCGGACAAGGGGACATTACATCCTCTTCAAGATGGATTTTCCCGGCGAAAACGTCGACGCCACGGAAAAAATCTTCAAGTTGAATCCGAACATCCTCAGGTACCTGTTCGTCCGGGCGGACGCCTGAACGGAGGGGAGGGCGGCGCATCATGTCCAGTTTCAGCGTTGTCGTTTTGGTGGGGAATCTTACTCGCGATGCCCAGCTCAAGTACACACCCTCCGGCTATCCCATCTGCACGTTCGGCATCGCCATCAACACCCGGAAGAAATCCGGCGACCAGTGGGTCGATGAAGCGAATTTCTTCGATATCGAGCTCTTCGGAAAGAGCGCGGAATCCCTGAACCAGTACCTGACCAAGGGCAAGATGGTGGGGATAGAGGGCGAACTTCGCCAGGACAGGTGGGAGCAGGACGGACAGTCCCGCAGCAAGGTAAAGATTGTCGCCAACAAGGTGAACCTTCTGGGCGGAAGCCGCGAGGGTTCCTTTGATCGGGGATCTTCGCAAGGCGGGAACGCCGGGTCGGAATCCGGCTGGAAGGAACAGCCGGAACGGCAGGAGGATCCTCGGCCGAGGCAGCCGTCCCAGAACCCGGCTCCCGTGGAGTCCGATGATTTTTCGGATGACATTCCGTTCTGACAGATCGAAAGAAACACAAGGAGACCAGTATGTCCGATACAAGAGAAACCCAGGAAGCACCCGCCGGCCGGGAGGCCCGCGAAGATATCCGTCCGCCCCGGGAGGAGCAGGAATCCCGACGGGAAGGCCCGCGCGAGGGCGGTAGGGACGGCGGCCGGGACGGCGACGAAGGGGGCCGCGGCGGCCCCCGCGGCGGCCGGAAGGGCTTCTTCCGCAAGAAAGTCTGCAAGTTCTGCACGAACAAGCTTAGGATCGACTACAAGGACCCGGATACCCTGCGCCGTTTCGTTACGGAACGCGGGAAAATCCTTCCCCGGCGCATTACGGGCTCCTGCGCCAAGCACCAGCGGGCCTTGGCCGTGGCGATCAAGCGGGCCCGGGCCCTGGCGTTCCTGCCCTTCGTTTCGAAGTAAGCCGCGGAATCGGCGGGTCATGACGGAAAAACGCGGGCAAGCGGAGGACTACCGGTATTTCGCCCTGGGGGCGGTATCGGCCTTCCTCTACGGAACAACACTTTTCGCACCCTTCCTGGCTGCGCCTCTTCAGGCCTCCTGGACACGGGGAGGCTTCCGCGCGTTTCTCCTTTCCATAGCCGTGGCGCTGGCCGGAATAGCGGGGTGGCTGCTCTGGCAGTTCCGAGGAATGGTAAGGATGGGCATAGGAGAGTATCTGCTGATTCTTTCCCTTCCCATGGGGCTTGCCGCATCCGTCGCCGTTATCAACAGCAGATTCATCTCGTCCTGGGATCGGGTATACCGGACCCTGGCGGGGGGATGTCTGGTTGCCGTGGTTGCCGTTCCCTCCGTGCTTTCCCTGTACAACGATCCCGAGATCGTTTCGTATCTGCGGACTGCGCTGGAAAGCATGACGGAATCCTTGGGCTCCGCAAACGCGGAAAGCTTCCAGGGAGCCGTGCTGCGTTCTTCGCTGGACGCGGAGAGCATGCTGGACGATACCCGTAGAACCGTGACGAACAGCTACGCCGCCGTGATCGTCCTGTTCACCTTCCTGGGGCACTGGATCGGAACCCGGATGGCAGGGCGGGATGCTCCGGGGGCAAGAGAGCTGCCGCGGATCGAAGGATTCAAGGTCCCGTCCGCCCTGATCTGGCCCTTCCTGGTGACCTGGTTCGCAGTGCTAGCCCTCCGGCTCCCCCAAGCCCGTTCCTTGACGGGGACGGCGCTTTACGACGCCATTGCGTGGAATGCCGCCCTGACGGTTTCGTTTTACTTCGCCGTACAGGGCTACGGCATACTGCGGCACTTTTTGGGGCGTTTCGCCCCTGCGGGTCCCCTGCGGTTCGCGGGGATCCTTCTCGTCGTCCTGCTGCTCCTGAATGTTACGACAAGCGCATGGGCGGCGGGCGCACTAACGGTTCTCGGCGCGACCGAGACCTGGATACCGTACCGAGCAAGCAAAGGAGTCCAAACATGAAGGTCATCCTGAACAACGACGTACCCAACCTGGGCGAACTCGGGGATGTCAAGGAAGTAGCCATGGGCTATGCCCGAAATTTCCTGCTTCCCCGAGGCCTCGCGTTTCCGTACAACCAGAAGATCATCGCCATGTTCGAGAAGCGCAAGACCGAGATCGAGGAGCTGAAGGCCAAGAAGAGGGCGGACAGCTCGGACCTTAAAACCCGCCTGGAGGCCGAGGAGATCGTTCTCGCCCTTCCCGCCGGCGCCAACGGCAAACTCTACGGCGCGGTGACGAACGCCACCGTAGCGGACGAGCTTCTGAAGAAAGGTTTTTCCATCGACCGGAAGAAAATCGAGCTTCCCGGCCGGGTGATCAAGAGCGTGGGGAATTACAAGCTGACGATACACCTCTACGACAAGGACGAGGCCGTCATCAAGCTGGTGTTACGCGGGCAGTCCGACAAGGAAGCCAAGGCCGACGCCGCCGCCGCGGCGCCGCAGCAGCCCAAGATCGAGAAGTTCGAGTCCGCGCATGTCGAGGAAGAAGAGATAGACGAACGGTACGAAGAAGAAAACGAGTAAAGGGAAATGGCGCCGTCGCAGCTGAAGGACAGGGTACCTCCGCATAACGCGGAAGCTGAACAGGCCGTGCTCGGCGCCATACTCCTGGATCCCGACTCCGTCCCCCTGGTGCTGAGATTCCTCCGGACGGAGGATTTTTACGCGAACGCCAACCGGAATATTTTCGCCGCGATCATATCCCTGTACGAAAAGGGCCAAAAGGCCGATCTCATAACCCTCACGGACGAGCTGCGGCTGCTCTCGACCCTGGATACCTCGGGAGGGGCCAGCTATGTCGCGGACCTCACGAGCTTCGTTCCCTCCAGCGCGAACGTGGAATACTACGCCCGCATCGTCCAGGAAGCCTCCGTACGGAGGAGCTTCCTGAAGCTTTCCCAGCAGATGACCTCCCAGGTATTCGACGAGTCCGTGGAGAGCGCCCTGATGCTGGACGAGGCGCAGGCCAGGATCTTCGAGATAAGCCAGAACCGTCAGGCCGTGTCCTACAAGAGCGTCAAAGAGCTCCTGCCCGACACGATCAAGATGATCGAAAAGCTGTACCGAACGAAGACCCCCTTCACGGGCATCCCGAGCGGGTTTCCGGACCTGGACTCCATGACCAGCGGATTCCAGGACTCCGAACTCATCATCATAGGAGCCCGCCCCTCCCAGGGAAAGACGGCCCTGGCCCTGACGATAGCGGCGCATACCGCGATACGGGAAAAGATTCCGACCGCGTTTTTCTCTTTGGAGATGGCGGACACCGCCCTCATGCAGCGCATGGTTGCCAGCGAGGCCCGCATCAACTCCGAAAAGATCCGTACGGGCCTGATGAAGCACAGCGATTTCCAAAGCCTCATCGACGCGGCCGGACGCATCTACGACGCGCCGCTATATATCATCGACATGCCGAACATGAAGCTGCTGGATCTCCGAACCCTTGCCCGACGGCTCAGGACGGAAAAGGGCGTACGGATCATTTTCGTGGACTACTTGACCTTGGTGACCCACGAGAATACGGAGCTTCCCAGGTGGGAACAGATCGCGAGCATCTCGCGTTCCCTGAAAGCCCTGGCAAGAGAGCTGCGGATTCCCGTCGTGGCTCTTTCCCAGCTGAAGCGGGAGGCGGAGGGAAAGCAGCCTACACTCGCGGACCTACGGGAGTCCGGATCCATAGAACAGGACGCGGATGTGATACTCTTCCTCCACAGGGAGAGGGAGCTGTCAAGGTCGCCGGAAGAGCGGTCCCAGCCCATAGAGACGGAACTCATCGTAGCCAAGCAGAGAAACGGCCCGACCGGCACGTCGAGGATACTCTTCCTGCCGGCCTTCACGCGGTTCGAATCGATTGCAAAGCATTCCGGTTGAAACTAGACTGGGGAGAATACGATACGAAGGATATGCAGATCGATAAAGAGGGGAAAAAGTATGGAATTCCGACAGATGTACGATTTCAGCATTCTGGTAAACGAAGCGGAACGGATGGTCCTGGACGAGCTTGAGAGACAGCTGGAGGATGCGGAAGCCCAAAACATATGTGTCTGCGAGGATTGCGTCCTGGACATGGCGGCCCTCGCTCTCAATACCGTGAAGCCCCTCTACCGGGTCTCGCTTCTGGGCACGCTCTACGCACATGCCGCGGACGGAACGGAGTACGCCCAGGAGATACACAAGGCCGTCGAGAGCGCCGTGGAAAAGGTACGGAAGAACCCCTCCCACGACTGAACGTCATTCCTCCCCGGGAAATGCCTCCAGGATACGGATGGAACGATAGACACCGGAGAATATTCTGGAAAAGGGTTCTTCCGAGGATTTCCGGGGAAGTTCGCCCAGAGTCTTTTCGTAGAGAGATTGGGGTATGCGGATCACTCCAGCCTCGCCCTCCTTGAGCCCCCATATATCGAATTCCAGCCTCTCCTCTCCCCGGCCGGCGTACTCGATCGTGATATCCGCGTCGGGATTATCCTCTTCCGCCCTGGCCAGGAGGAGGTACTTGATAACCTCCAGAGCCTTGGGCGAAAGGCCGTCCCGGACGGCCCGAACCCGTTCGACCAGCTCCCGAT
>CAYTYG010000007.1:22355-23720 GCA_964441515.1 uncultured Treponema sp. | reverse complement strand
AGCCTGGGTCTGCATGTATCGGGCTTCCACGGCCATATGGATGGAGTAGAGGAAGAGGATGCCCAGGAACCCCAGGACCAGCACGAAAATAACCGTATGGAAGACCATGCGGAGAGCCCGGGATCGGATGGAATCCAGCAGGATGGTGAGCCCGACGTGCTCGTCCGCCCGGATGCCCAGGGAGATCCCTACCGAGGCGCCCCAGATCATGAGGTAGCGGCTCACCTCCTCCGTCCAGGACAGGGGGGAGTTTAAAATGTACCGGAAGAACACCCCCAGGAGCACCGCCGCCGTCATGGCCCCGAAGAAGACCGCGCAGATCGCGCCGGCCAGGGCGTCCACCGCCCGGGAGATCCGTTCCAAGGCGGCTCCCGGGCCGCCGGATCCAGAATTCATCATGGTTCCTTCCCGGGCCCGAAGCCCGGCCGCACAGAACAAGGGACGGCACCCGTCGCCCGGGAACCGTCCCTTGTTCAAGGCCCTTGGGTGGAGACCCGGGTCACTTCCCGGTCAGCTCCTTCTCGGCCTGGTCGATGGCCTTGTAGAACATGTCCACCCAGCTCTCGCCTTCCTTTTTATACTTGTCCGACATGAACTTGCGAGCCGCGGGCATCGTGGCGTCCCGGAACTGCCTCATCTCTGCGGCGGTGGGCACGTAGACCTCCATCCGGGACGCCAGGGTCGGGAGTCCCTTGTCGCTGGCGTCGATGATGCGGGAAAGGCCGCGGCCGGCCAGGATGGCGGTGCGCGCCGCGTCCGTCACGACGGCCTTGAGGTCCGCGGGCAGGGAGTTGAAAAACTTCGGATTGATGACCCAGACGTAGGGGGCGTACAGGTGGTTCGTCAAGGTGATGTACTTCTGCACTTCCTGGAACTTGGCCATGGCGATGATGGATATGGGGTTCATCTGGCCGTCCACGACGCCGGTCTGAAGGGATGTATACACCTCCGCCCAGGCTACGGTCGTCGGGGATGCGCCCAGGGCCTTCACGATCTCCTGGTGCAGGGGCAGGGCCATGGTCCGCAGCTTGATGCCCCGCATGTCCGCCGGGCTCTTGATGGGTTTCTTGGAGTTCGTGATGGCGAAGAACCCCCCGGACTCGCCGAAGCCCAGGACCTTGAAACCGGCCTTCGCCTCGATGTCTTTAGCAAGGGCCTGGCCGAAGGCGCCGTCGTAGACCCTGTATCCCACGTTGTAGCTGGAAAAGGCGAAGGGCATGTTGGTGACGTCGATCAGAGGGTAGAACTGGGCCATGCCGCCGGAGGAGGAGATATAGGACTGGACGACACCGGACTTGACCTGGATCATGGTCTCGGGTTCCTTGCCCAGGACGCCGTTCGGGTAGAGTTCCACCTTGATGCGGC
>CAYTYG010000007.1:18767-22345 GCA_964441515.1 uncultured Treponema sp. | reverse complement strand
GTTAGCCTCGACCTCGCTCTTGAAAACCTCCGCCATGGCGGCGGACGCCACCTCGAAGGGATTCTGGGGGTTCAGGTGGGCAAGTTTGAGGAGGACGGTCTGGCCGAAGGCCAGGGACGGAAGAAGGACGAGCACCGCTAGGACGAAGAGAATCCTGCGAGACATAGACACCTCCCGGGTATGAAGACGATAGAAGATATGAACTATACGTCTTGAACTAGGATCCGTCAAACTGCCGATACATTTCTAAAAAACACGGAACCCCCGGAGGAGCCGACCCGGAAAACCGCGCAAGATCGGCCGCGGCGAGGTATTCGATGGGGGAGATCTCCCGGCGCACGGACTCTCGCGGCGCTCCCCTCGCCCGCTTTTCTTTGAAGCACGGGGGCCGGATGCCGGCGGGGCGTTCGGATCTGTCCCCGCGCCTTCCCCCGCGCTTTCCCTTGACGCCCGTCCGCCTCGCTCTCTAGTATGGACTCTCCGGAGCTTCCGACGGCGCCGGGAAGGAGCCCGCCGGCTCCCTTGGCCCGGATAACTAAAGGCCGCGTTTCCGCGGTGCGGCGGGTTCGATCCCTGCCTCTTCCGAAGATGGAGAAAGGGGACAGGTCTCAGGATATGCCTCCCTGTGAAGATATCCCTCCCGGAGTCCGGGGACCCGGATCGGTCCGGCGCGCGGGGATGAAGGACGAAGGGCTGGAACTCCTGCCCCTCGTGGACGATGCGGGAAGGGTGATCGGCCGCCTCTCCCGCGGGGAGTGCCACCGGGGGCCGGGGAGGCTCCATCCCGTGGTCCACCTCCACATCACGGACGGCCTCGGCCGGCTCTTCCTCCAGAAACGGGCCGCCTCGAAGGACCTGGAGCCGGGGAAGTGGGACACCTCGGTCGGGGGGCACGTGGCCGCGGGGGAGACCGTGGAGGAAGCCCTCGCCCGGGAGCTTAGGGAGGAGCTGGGCGTGGACTTGCCGCCCCCGGGTTCCGCCTCGGCGCCCCGCCCCCTGTGGACCTACCGCTGGGAGGGGAAGCGGGAGTCCGAGCTGGTCTATTCCTTCGCGATGCGCCATGAAGGTCCTTTTTCCCCCGATCCGTCCGAGGTGGAGGAGGGCCGTTTCTGGACCGCCTCCGCGATCGAGGAAAGCCTGGGCAAGGGTGTCTTCACGCCGAACCTGGAGCACGAGCTGGGCATATTCCGCCGGGAAGGCCGGGATTGGACGGGCGGGCCGGGGTGCTTGCTGGAAGTCCGATAGCTCCGGGCAATGCCGCCGGGACTTCCGTTTTCTACGGCAGCGTTTTTCGGGTATACTCTTCCCATGCAGTACAGAGTTTTTCCCAAGATTCCCGACCTTCGCGTATCCTCCCTTGGCCTGGGGGCCATGCGCCTTCCCGTTCTGGACGGGAACGACTCCCGCATCGACGAGGCCGCCCTGGACGGCATGCTTCGGGCCGCCTCGGAGGCGGGGATCAACTACCTGGACACCGCGTATACCTATCACGGGGGGCAGAGCGAGGGTACGGTCGGGAGGTCCCTGGACCGGACCGGACTGCGGGGCCGCTTCCTCCTGGCCACCAAGTGCCCCGTCTGGATGGTGAAGTCCGAGGCCGACTGGGACCGGTTCCTGGGCGAGCAGCTTTCCCGGCTCGGCGCGGAGCGCGTGGATTTCTACCTCCTGCACGCCCTGAACGCCGAGCGCTGGGGCACGATCCGGCGCCTGGGGGGCCTTAAGGCCATGGAGCGCGCCCGGGCGGACGGCCGGATCGGGCACGTCGGGTTTTCCTTCCACGATTCCCTGGAAGTCTTCAAATCCATCGTGGACGGCTGGGACGGCTGGGAGTTCTGCCAGATCCAGTACAACTATCTGGACGTGGACTTCCAGGCCGGGTCCGAGGGGCTCGCGTACGCGGCCGCCCGGGAGCTGGGCGCGATCGTGATGGAGCCCCTGCGGGGAGGGGGCCTGACTGTCCTTCCCTCCGAGGTCCGGGAAGTCTTCGCCCGCTGGAAGACGCCCCGCATGCCCGCGGAATGGGCCCTCCGCTTCGCCCTGGAGCGCCAGGAGGTTTCGCTTGTCCTGTCCGGGATGGGCTCGGAGTCCCAGATCTGGGAGAACGCCGCGGTCGCGGACGCCGCCCGGGCCAATTCCCTTACCCGGGACGAGATCGCCCTCTATGACGAGGCGAGGGATATCCTTCGAAGCAAGATGCCCGTACCCTGCACGGCCTGCGGGTACTGCATGCCCTGCCCGAACGGGGTGTCCATCCCGGACGTCTTCGGGATCTACAACACCGCGGCGGCCTTCCCCTCCCGTAGGGAGGACCGGAGACGGTGGTACGAATCGGCCCATCGCAGCCGGGGGGGGGACGCGTGCGTCTCCTGCGGCGAGTGCCTTCCGAAGTGCCCCCAGGGCATTTCCATTCCGGAACGCCTCGCGGAGGCCCACGAGGCCCTGACCGGTTCGTGACAGGGCGGCCCGGGTACGCCCGCGGCCGCTGCGCCTGGTGTTCGGAGTCCATTATATATAGAAATAAAGATATTTTACTGGACACGAGTGAGTTCCGGGACTAAATTCTAGGGTGCGCTAACGCCTCGGGAGGATGCCATGTCTGTAAAAAAGCTTAAGCCGGTGCCCAGCGACATCGAGATCGCCCAGTCCGCGACCATCCGGCCCATCGTCGAGGTGGCGGAGGGGTACGGGATCTGCAACGACTGCATCGACCACTTCGGGAAGTACAAGGCCAAGGTTCGCCTGGAGTTCCTCAAGCAGAACGCCGACGCCCCCAAGAGGGCCAAGTACATAGACGTGACCGCCATCAGCCCCACCCCCCTCGGGGAGGGCAAGACGACGACGACGGTGGGTCTGGCCCAGGGCCTGGGCAGCATTGGGCAAAAGGCGGCGGCCGCGATACGCCAGCCCTCCATGGGCCCGACCTTTGGCATCAAGGGCGGGGCCGCCGGCGGGGGGTACAGCCAGATCGTCCCGATGGAGGATTTCAACCTCCACCTGACCGGAGACGTGCACGCCGTGGCCGCGGCGCACAACCTCTGCGCAACGGCGCTGGACGCCCGGATGTACCACGAAGGCCGCTGGTCCGAGGCCTTCTTCGAGAAGCAGGGGATGCGGAAGCTCGACATCGACCCCTACCAGGTGCTCTGGCGCCGGGTCGTGGACATGAACGACCGGCCCCTGCGGGACGTCATCCTGGGGGTCGGCGGAATCGACAACGGCCCCCTTAGGCAAAGCGGCTTCGACATAGCGGTAGCCAGCGAGGTTATGGCCATCCTGGCCCTGGCCAAGGACCTGAAGGACCTGCGGGAGCGGATGGGCCGGATTATCCTCGCCATCGACAAGAAGGGGAAGGCCGTCACCACCGAGGATCTCGGCGTGGCGGGGGCCATGACGATACTCCTGAAGGACGCCATCAAGCCGAACATCCTCCAGACCCTGGAGGAGCAGCTTGCCTTCGTCCACGCCGGGCCCTTCGCCAATATAGCCCACGGGAACTCCTCGGTGGTGGCCGACATGATCGCCTCCAAGATCTGCGACTACGTCGTCACCGAGAGCGGCTTCGGGGCGGACATGGGCTT
>CAYTYG010000007.1:0-18757 GCA_964441515.1 uncultured Treponema sp. | reverse complement strand
GCTTCGAGAAATTCGTGGACATCAAGTGCAGGACCAGCGGGCTATTCCCGGACGCCGCCGTACTTGTTGCGACGGTCCGGGCCCTCAAGATGCACGGGGGCGGCCCCAAGGTGATCCCCGGGAAGCCCCTCGCCCCGGCCTATGTACAGGAGGACGTGGAGCTCGTCCGCAAGGGCCTTTCCAACCTGACGGCCCACCTGGGGATAGTCCGGAAGTTCGGGGTTCCGGCCGTGGTGGCGATCAACGCCTTTCCCAGCGACACCGAGGCCGAGTGGGACGCGATCCGGGAGGCGGCGGTCAAGGCCGGGGCCGTGGACGCGGTGGTAGCCCGGAACTGGGCCGAGGGAGGGGAGGGCGCGGCCGAGCTTGCCGAGGCCGTGGTCAAGGCGGCGGAGAAGAAGAGCGACGTCCAGCCCTTCTACCCCCTGGACCTCTCGATCAAGGAAAAGATAGAGCGCATCGCCCGGGAGGTCTACGGCGCGGAGCACGTCGCCTACTCCGCCGAGGCGGACAAGGCCATCGACAAGTTCGGGGATCTGGGCTACGGCCGGCTTCCCATCTGCATGGCCAAGACCCAGTACTCCCTCTCCCACGACCCCGCGCTCAAGGGGGCGCCCAGGGGATTCATATTCCCCGTGAACGACGTGCGCCTGGCGGCGGGGGCGGGTTTCCTATACCCCATCGCCGGGGAGATCACGACGATGCCCGGCCTGCCCTCCAAGCCGGGCTACATGGGGATGGACATCGATACGGAGACGGGGAGGGTGATCGGGCTGTCCTGAGGCGGTACAGAGGCGATGTCCCGGAAGGAACCACGGAGAGGGGAGTATTCCAAGGTTTCACGGGTAATTCATCCGTTCGACCGTCGCGGGCGGATTGATAAACCGCCCCGGGTCGGCGTACACTCGGGCTCATGAACCCCGCGTATGTCCAATACCCCTCCTGGATCTCGCCCGAGATCATCCCGGGCCTACCGTTCCGCTGGTACGGTGTCATGTACCTCGTGGCCTTCGGGATCACCTACCTCCTGTTCCAGTGGCAGGTGCGGAAGGAAAAGCTCACCTGGTCCGAGGATGACATAGCCAACTTTTTCCTGGCGACCATCCTGGGGCTCATCCTGGGCGCCCGGCTCTTCGGGACCTTCCTATACGAGCCGACGGGGCTCTACTGGCGCAAGCCCTGGCTAGTCTTCTGGCCCTTCGACGAGACGGGACGTTTCACCGGTCTTCAGGGCATGAGCTTCCACGGGGGCCTGGTGGGGGTCGTCGCGGGCTCCCTGATCTACGCGAAGCGGCGCGGACTGGACTACCTGGAGTGGGCGGACCGCATCGCCCTGGCCGCCCCCCTGGGCTACACCTTCGGACGGCTGGGCAATTTCATCAACGGGGAGCTCTGGGGAAAGGTCTCCACCGGCCCCCTCGGGATGGTCTTCCCCCACGCGGAGCGCTTCCCCTCCTCGGAGCCCTGGGTCCGCGTGGCGGCCGAAAAGGCGGGCATGGCCCTGGACGCGGCGAGGATCAACCTGCCCCGCCACCCCTCCCAGCTCTACGAGGGCTTTTTCGAGGGCATCGTGCTCTGGCTGGTCCTCTGGTTCCTGGTCCGCCCGCGCAGACCCTACAAGGGCTTCCCCATCGGGGTCTACCTGATCGGGTACGGGGTTGTGCGCTTTTTTATCGAGTATGTGCGGGAGCCCGATTCGGGGCTGGGCTACATCCTGAAGCTGGGCAATCCCTCGGCCCCCGTCCATACCTTCACGACCTTTTGGAACTTTTCCATGGGGCAGATCCTCTGCTTCCTGATGATCGCGGCGGGGGCGGCGTTCCTAGCGTACCGGGGCAAGGCGCACGCCCGAGAGCTGACGGCCCGGACCGCCCGGACGGATGCGCAGGACCCCGGACGCCGCAGGAAGGAAGCCCGGAAGCTTCGCAAGAAGCTCTCGTAACCCGGACGACAACCGCGAAGGATGTTGGAAAAGCAACCGGCCTTTTCAACATCCTCCTAGTCCCCGCCGTCCTTTCCCCTTATCCCGTCCCTCAGCTTTTTCGCCAGGGACCAAGCGCCCTGTCCCAGGAGCAGGGCGAGGACTCCGTACACCCATACCGGGAGGTTTCGCCCGAAGGCTAGGACGTAGAGGTAGGGCGCCGCGGTGGAAGCCAGGAATACCGAGCTCCAGAGCCCGACGCGGCCCCTGGGTTTCCGGGCCAGGGACCGGAGCAGGCGGAAGAGCGACCAGTACCAGACCGGCCCGCACCCCAGGAACAGGGCCAGGAAGACCGCGGGATTCACGCCGTAGGTATACCGGGCCGCGTCCAGGATCTCCCGCGCCCAATCGGTTAAACGACGCATAGTCCTTCCTTAAGGAAAAAGCGCCCCGACGGGTCTCCGCCGTCAACGACCCATGCAGGTTCCCACCAGGCGCGCCGTCTCGATGAGGCGGTGGTCCGTAGGCACGGGCTTGATCCTGCCCGCCACCTCGGCCAGGGGTACGGCGTCGATGCGCTCCCCGGAGAGGCAGACCATCTTCCCGTAGTCCCCCCGGTGCAGGAGCTTCGCGGCCTCGGTGCCGAAGGCCGTGGCCAGGAGGCGGTCGTAGGGGCTGGGCACCCCTCCGCGCTGGAGGTAACCCAGGACGGTGACTCGGGTCTCCATGCCCACGGTCTTTTGTATCTCCGCTGCCACGCGGTAACCGATGGAAGGGTAAGGCATCTGTTCCCGGGCCTTCCTGCGGTCCTTTTTCGAGAGTCCGGCCTCCTCCGCGGAGAGCGCGCCCTCGGCCGCGACCACGATGGAGAAGGTCTTGCCCTCCCGAGCCCGGCCATCCAGGTGCCGGGCTATCGAACCGATGTCGTAGGGAATCTCGGGCAGAAGGATCACGTCCCCTCCCCCGGCTATTCCCGCGTAGAGGGCCAGCCACCCCGCCTTGTGGCCCATGAGTTCGATCACCATGACCCGGTTGTGGGATAGGGCCGTGGAGTGCAGGCGGTCGATGGACTCCGTGGCTATTTCCACCGCGGAATGGAAGCCGAAGGTGACATCCGTACCCCAGAGGTCGTTGTCGATGGTCTTGGGAAGCCCGATGACGTTGAGCCCGGACTCCTGCAGGAGGTGGGCCGTCGTCTGGGTGCCGTTTCCGCCCAGGACGACCAGGGCGTCCAGCCCCATCTTGCGGTAGTTCTCCCGGATCAGCTCCGGGGCGGACATCCCCGCGTCGGCGTCCGTCTCCGGCACGTCGTCCCGGCCCCGGAAGGGCTTTTCCCGCGAGGAGCCCAGGATGGTCCCCCCGAGGGTAAGGATGCCGGAAAAATCCGGGGACGACAGGGGGCGGGAATCGCCCAGGATGAGCCCCCGGTAGCCGTTGGAGATGCCCACGGCCTTCATGCCGTAGGCGTCGCACGCGGCCTTGGCCACGCCGCGTATGGCCGCGTTGAGCCCCGGGCAGTCGCCGCCGGAGGTGAGGATTCCGAAGGTCCTGGTGGCGCTAAAAGCCATGCCGCCCTCCCCGGGTCAGATCCGGTTGAAGATCCCGCCCTTTCCGGTGAACTTCACGACACGGCCCGCGCGGCGGTCGGCACCGGCCTCGAGCAGCTTCGCGATGTATTGGGCCGCGAGGTCGTCCTGGGGGCAGGAATCCTGGACTGACCATACCTCGTAGGGTGTATCCCCGGAAGTCCCAGCCAGGGAGGAGGCGAAGGCCTCCAGGGCCCCGAAGGCCGCCGCCTCTACGGGCCCGAGAGCTTCCCGCCCCCGGTCCGCCAGGACGAGCACGAGCCTGCCCGGGCCCTTCTCCGCGGGTCTTTCCTTGAAGGCCGAAAGGAGCTCCCGAACCAGCCAGAAGATCCCCAGGACGCGGTCGTGGAGAGCCTGCTCGATTTCCGCGGGCCGGGCCGAAAGCCCGGGAGCGGGCGTCCGGGAGGAGACGAGAACGGCCTCGTCCGCGGCCCCGAACCGCAGGGAGGCCTCCAGGACGGCGGCCCGCGCCGAGACGTAGGACGGGGGGTTCCACGGAACGGGATTTACTGTCGGTTCCCCGGTCCCGGCGTCCGCGGCCTCCGGCGCGCGTTTGTCGGACGCGGCTTTCCCCGACCCCGGCAGGAGGGGGGCGACGGTGCGGCCGAAGATGCGGGCCTCCGCCGCGACGGCCCGGGCCAGGGGGTCGTCGAAGGGGGCTATCAACGTTGTCTTTTTCACCGCCCCAGTGTACTATTTGCCGCGGCGCTCCGCAAGGCGAGCGCGTTCTTCCCGTCCGCTTCCTCACGCGGCAGATTTCCAGGAGGCTTCCGTGATTGTCGCGCTTGCACAGATCGACGCGGTGGTAGGAGATTTCGCCGGGAACCGCGCTAAGATAGTCCGCCTCACCCGGGAAGCCCTCGCCCGGCAGCCCGCCGTCTCCCTCGTGGTTTTCCCGGAGACCACCCTCTGCGGGTATCCCCCCATGGACCTCCTGGACCAGGAGAGCTTCGCGGAGGGGAGCCTCGCCTCCCTTCGGGCTCTCCAGCGGGAGCTCCCGGGGGGGGTGGCCGTGGCCGTGGGCTACGTGGACCGAAACCGTTCCGGGTCCGGCAAGCCCCTGGTGAACTCCATAGCCGTACTCCGGGACGGGGCCGTCGTCTTCTCCCAGGACAAGACCCTCCTGCCCACCTACGACGTCTTCGACGAGGCTCGATACTTCGAATCGGCCCGGGATCGGCGTGTCTTCACTCTCGGGGGAATAAGAATCGGCATCGCCGTCTGCGAGGACATCTGGTGGGAAGAGCCCCAGACGCCCGGGAGCCGGTATCCCGTAAACCCCGTACGGGAGCTCCTGGACCAGGGTACGGACCTGCTGATCGTTCCCTCGGCGTCCCCCTTCCAGGCCGGAAAGCTGGAGACCCGGCTCCGCCTCGTGTCCCATGTAGCCCGCGAGGCCTCCGTGCCCATCCTCTATTGCAACCTGGTCGGGGCCACGGATTCCCTGGTCTTCGACGGCCGGTCCTTCATCCTGGACGCGGCCGGGCGCTGCGTCACCCTGGCGGGATGGGACGAGGGGTTGGTTTTCGCGGACCTGGACGCCCCGGGTCCGGAGCTCAAGATTCCCCGGGACCGCTGGGACGAAACGGAGAGAGCCCTGGTCGAGGGCATACGGGGCTACATGGGGAAGTGCGGCTTCCGCAAGGCCCACCTGGGCATCTCCGGCGGCGTCGACTCCGCCCTGGTGGCCGTCCTGGCCGCGGAAGCCGTGGGCCCGGAAAACGTCACCCTGATCGGGATGCCCTCGCGCTTCTCCTCCGAGGGCAGCGTCTCCGACTCCCGGGACCTCGCCGAGGCGCTGGGCTGCCGCATGGAGACGGTCCCCATCGAAGAGCCCTTCCGGGCCTTCCTGAGCGCCCTGGAGCCCCACTTCGAGGGCAGGCCCTTCGACCTTGCGGAGGAGAACCTCCAGGCCCGTATACGGGGAAGCCTCCTCATGGCCTGGTCCAACAAGTTCGGGTCCCTGCTCCTAGCCACGGGGAACAAGAGCGAGCTGGCCTGCGGCTACTGCACCCTCTACGGGGACATGTGCGGCGCCCTGGCGCCCATCGGGGACCTCCTGAAGACCGAGGTCTACGCCCTTTCCCGGGCCGTCAACGCGCGCTGGAAGGCCGAGGGCCGGACGCCGCCCATCCCGGAGGCCGTTCTAACCAAGGTTCCCAGCGCCGAGCTCCGGCCGAACCAGACGGACCAGGACTCCCTTCCCCCCTACGAGGTCTTGGACGATATCCTGGAGCTCTATATCGTCCGCAACCTCTCCGGCGCGGAAATCGTTGCCCGGGGGCGCGACCCGGCCCTGGTCCGGCGCGTCCTTTCCATGGTGGCCCGGGCGGAATACAAGCGCCGCCAGGCGGCCCCGGTGCTCAAGGTCTCCCCCCGCGCCTTCGGGATGGGACGCCGCATACCCCTGGCCCGGGCCTTCCACGAGGCGGAAACGGAGTGAGAGGCGGAATCCGGGAGCCGGGCTCCCGGAGGAAGTTCGGCACGCTCCTTTCGGCGTCGTCGGCGGCCCTGGCCGCGGCCGCCCTCACGGTAGCCGTTCTTTCCCTGGCTTCCCCCGGTCCGCGGCCCGCGGCCCGGGCCCCCCGTCGGACCGGCTCGCTTCCCGAGGCGCCCGGCGCGGTATTCTCCCTGGCCGCCGTCCGCCCCCTGACGATCCTGGCCTGCGGGGACGTGCTCCTCTCCCGGACCGTGGCGGACCGGGTGTCGAGATATGGCTACCAATGGCCCTTCCGCAACGTCCGGGACCTGGTGTCCGGCGCGGACATAGCCTTCTGCAACCTGGAGAATCCGGCCTCCTTCCTGGGCAGGCCCTGGCTGGGAAAGCCGGAAAACGTCACGTTCCGGGCCGATCCGGGCGCCCTCTTCGGCCTGAAGTGGGCCGGCTTCGACGCGGTATCCCTGGCCAACAACCATATCTACGATTACGGTCCCGACGCCCTCCGGGAGACCCTGGAATACCTGGACCTGCTGGGAATCGCGCGGGCGGGGGCCGGCCTGGACGGAGAGTCCGCCTCTGCCCCGGCCGTCGTAGTCCGGGGTGGAGCCCGGGTGGCCTTTTTGGCCTACGCCCAAGAGGGCATCGGTGTTCCGCCGGCGGGGGAGAAGCCGGGCGCCGCCCCCGCGGATATCTCGCGGCTGGCCGGGGACATCGCACGCGCCCGGACCCGGGAGCGGGCAGATTACGTGATCGTCTCCGTCCACTGGGGGGACGAGCACCAGGGCCGGCCCGGGGCCTTCCAGCGCGAGTTCGGGCGCGCGGCCATAGACGCTGGGGCCGCGGCCGTCCTGGGGCATCATCCCCACGTCCTCCAGTCCCTGGAGGCTTACGGGACGGGGGTCATCGCCTATTCCCTGGGGAATTTCGTCTTCGACATGGCCGCGGACGCCACCTACGACACGGCGGCCCTCCGGTTCACCCTCGCGGGGGGGAGGGTCCGGGAGGTCGAGATTCTCCCCCTCCGCATCGAGAGGTACGACTACGCCCCGCGCCCCGCGACGAGCCGGGAGGCCGAGCGCATCCTGTCCGCCCTGCGGGACAGCTCCCGGCACCTGGGTACGGACGTGGAGATAGCGGAGGGGCGCGGCTATATACGGCTTGCGGAGGCCCCGGGGCCTCCGCAAACGGCGCCGGGCGCCGGACCCTAGGGCGCGCCCGCATAAAGAAACCGTCCGTTCCCGAGTGCGATACCGGGGTTATTGTGGTATTCTTTAATCAGGACGGAAATGGGAAGAATCCAGAAGCCCCGGACATCTACAATATTCCTCATCGCGGCCGCCGCGCTCATCCATGTTTCCTGCGACGACGGCATAGGACTGCTAACCACCGACGAGAAGCAGTCCCTCTACCGGGCGGAGGTCTCCGGGCGCGGCAGCCAGGACGCGGCGTCCGCCCGTACACAGGGGGTCATCCTGGACCCCGCCGAGGGCCTCCGGGTAGTCTTCGAGACCCTCCGCGGCTCGGAGGAGCCCGCGGAGCTCCTGGCGGTCCTCAAGGACGCCTCCGGATCCCGCGCGGTTTCGGTCCGCTACCATACCCCGGACGCACCGGACCCGTCCGCCACCTTCTCCCAGGACAAGGCCGTGATCTCGCTGGCTTCCCTCTCCCAGACCCTCGCCGTCCCCGGGGATTTCCCGGACGGCTATTATGAGCTTACCCTGGACGCCCGCTCGGCGCGCGGGGAGTCCCTTTCGTTCACGCTTCTCAGCCTTTTCCTGGTCCGTGGGATCGTGCCGACGCCGGCCATCCTGGCCTATCCCGCGAATCCCGCGCCGGGTTCCCGGGTTCTCCTGGTGGCGGACCTGGGCGCCTACCCGGCGGGAGATCCCTACCTCCGCTGGACCGTGGACGGCACCGTACGGTCGGAAGGGACGGTCTCCGAGGGCAGGGACAAGCTCCTCTGGCCGGCCCCCCTGGCGGGGCAGGCGACTCCCATAGTCCTGGCCCTCTATCCCGCGGCTCCACCGGCGGGCAAGGCGTATTCTTTCCCGGCTCCCCGGGGGGCTTCGGCCGGCCTCCTGGTTTCCCCCGGCGCCGCGGCGACCCTGGACGAGTTTTCGGACGCCGGGAATTTCCTGGCCCTTTTCCGCATGGAGGACACACCGGACTACGAGGGCAGGAGGAAGGGTTCGGGATCCTTCCTCGGGGCGCCCCGCCTGGACGTGCACGCCGGCGGCTTCGGGCTCTCCCTGGGGGGCGAGGCGGGAGCGGGAGTCCAGGCGGACGCGCTTCTCCTTCCCGTTCAGGGCGGCCGGCTCGGGCCGTTTTCCGTCCTGGCGCGGCTGACGCCGAGATCCCCGGCCAGCGGAATTCTTCTGGCCGCCGTCTCCGCGGGCGCGGGGCCCGCGCTGGAAGTCGCCCTCCTGGAAGGAAGGCCTTCCGTCGCTCTCCGAGAGGGGGACCGTTCCGTCGAGCTGCAGGCGGACGCCCTCGTATCCCCGGGTAGATCCTCTTTCCTGGCGGTATCCGTGTTCCCCGGGGAGCGGGTCCTCCGGGTTCTTTTCGCGGTGGACGGGAAGCCCGCGGGCGAGGGGACGCTTCCCTACGGGGCCTCGGGGTGGCCTCCGGAGGGAAGGACGGTCGTCGCCGGGCCGGGGGGATGCCCCGGGCTCTACGACGAGGTTGGAGTCTGGGCGTACAACGATCGGGACGAGGCGTCGGCGTATCCCGCCTTCCGCTACGCTTCCCTGCGGGAGTTTTCCTCCGCCGTGAAGATCGCCGAAGGTTTCGAGGGGGCGCCCGCAGGGGGCCTGACCCTCGCCGGCGGCGCCCGGGTTTCCGCGATGGAGGGGCTTCGGCTCCCGGCCGGGTCCAGCGCAGTCTTCGACATTCCACTGGACGCGCCCTTCCGGGCGGAGGCAGCTCTGATCTCCGGAAAAGGGGCGTACCTCCGCGTGGAGGGCCCGTCGGGCTCCGCCCGCATCCCCCTGGACGTGTCCTCGGGAAAGGTCGATCCCTATTCCGGGCTTCCCCTCCTTTCGGTCCGTGCCGAATCCGAGGGTTCCGGCACGGAAACGGCGCTCCGTGTCCTGGGGGCGGAGGGGGCCGTGCGTATTCCCGGACCGGGACCCTGGCGCCTGGGGCTGGCCGGTCCGGATTCCGGGTCGTCTTCGGTACGTTTCTTCCGGGTTGTGCGGGCCGACGGGATGGCCGGGGAGTGACGGACAGGGAGCCTTCCTGTTTCCTTGATTTTAACCGAGATTTCGATAGATTAATTCCAGTGTGGTTTCTGAAAACCGCCGTGGTATATTGCTTACGCGTACCGGTAAGGAGTAGGGAATGCTAAAACGTGTCGCGGCCGTATTCGTCGTCTCGGCCCTGGTTCTTCTCGCGGGGTGCGTCAGTTCCCCCCCGCCGGCCCGGGAGAGCGCCGCCCCCGCCGAGAATCCCGCTTCGGGTTCCAATCCGGACAAAGACCGCGCCCGCGCCCTGATCCAGGGCGGGGGGGACGCCGGAGCCGCCGTCGCCGCGGCGCCCGCGCCCGCCAAGGATTCCGGGAAGGAGGCCGTCCAGGACGCGCCGCCCCCGCCGCCCGGCAAGCTTACCCCCGAGGAGGAAGCCTACCTCCAGAGCTACCTGGCCCGGATCAACTACATGGTCTATTACGACGAGGACGCCGACATCAGCAAGTCCTACGCCAAGACGGCGGTAAACCAGGCCAACCGGTACCTTATCGAAAAGATGGGTCTCTCCGTCCTGGACTTCGACCAGATCGAGCAGAACAAGAGGGACCAGCAGGCCGCCTACCAGGCCGAGACGGGCGGGGCCGTGGACCTGATCCAGTACCTGGCCCAGAAGTACAACGCGGACGCCTACGTCGAGATATCCTTCACGGTATCCTCGACCACTTCCAACGGGAGGCACTTCGCGACGGCCCAGGGATCCATGAAGATCTACGACACCTCCACCGCCCAGCTTTTGGGGAGCGTGGCCTTCCAGAGCCCCCAGGTCATGAATCCCTCGTCCCAGGAAGCCGCCGTCAACAACGCCATAGCCACCTCCGTCTGGACCGTCATGCCCAAGATGACCGACCAGACCAAGGCCCTTATACAGAACTCCCTGTCCCGGGGCATACGCTACGAGGTAGTGATCCAGAACACCCCGGATTCCCGGGCTGTGAGCGATTTTCGACGGGCCCTGGCGCGCTCCGTTCGGGAGGTGGAGCAGGTATCCTATTCGCCCGGGGAGACGAAGCTGTACGTCTATACGTTCCATAACCGGGACAAGGTGGAGGACGCGGTCTACGCTGCGGCGGACCGGGCCGGCATGCTGGACATCTACCTGGTGTTCAGCCGGGGCAAGTCGTTCACCTTCAACTCGGGGCGCTAGGCCGTCCCGGGTATTGATTCAGGTATTCCGGCGATCGGGGCCCACGGGGCCGGGTCGCCAGGATATGGAGCCGCCCGCCCGAGAGGAAACGGGGGCCGGCTGCGGGATATAGAAGAGGATTTTTGTTGTTTCAGGAGGTTACCGTGAAGAAGATTCTTAAAGTTCTTGCGACGCTCATGATCGTGGCCTTGGTCGCTGGCTGCGCCAGCAAGCCCAAGACCCCGCCGCCCATGGAGACCAAGACCCCGCCGTACGATATCCTTCAGCACAAGGGAACCACCCTCGGGGTGCTGAGCCCGCCGGCGTGGATCGAGGCTTCCCTGATGGGCCCCAAGGCCGTGGAAAAACTCGCGGACTACAAGGACAAGTACGTCGTGGTGGTGGACGTCACCGGCAAGGACCTCGAGGGCACGTCCCTCGCGGCCCAGAGGCTCAACGCCGACACCGAGGTCGCCCGTTACCTCAGCATCCGCGTCAAGGACACTTTCGCGGGCGCCCAGGTCGGGGACAAGGACAAGATAGAGACCTACATGGAGCGCGTCGTGAAGAGCGTTTCCGAGATCCGGTTCTCCGGCTTCCAGCGCGCCGCCGATTGGTGGGTGCAGATCCGCTGGTACAAGCCCGACGGCCGGAAGACCTGGGACCACGACGAGTACCGGGTTCTCCAGCTCTACACGGTGGACAGGGAAGTCCTCAACCGCCAGCTCGAGAACATCCTCTCCGGAGAGGCCGCCGAGGAGCCCAAGACCCCGGAAAAGGAAAGGGCGATAGAGGCCGTCAAACAGGCCTTCTACGAAGGCTTCTGATCCGGGCTTCCGGGTGCGAGGGGCATCTCCGGCCATACGTCGGGGGTGCCCTTTCGCTATGGACCCGCGTCTCCGCCCGGCCGCGGACGGCTGGGGCGGGGGCCGCCCGGGAAAACGTTTAAGCCGGCGGCCCCTGTCCGAACCATCCGCGCTTTCGCGGTAGAGCGCGCGAAAGGAGATTCCATATGATCAAGCGTTACGCCGTGTTCCTTTTCGCGGCGCTCCTGTTGGTATCCTGCGTATCCTCCCCCAAGGCCCAGGGCAAGGCCCCCGACTGGACCCTCACGACGCCCCCCGCAGACGGGACCAACACCTATTTCGTCGGCTACTCCTCGGACCCGGCGGGCGACGCGGCCAAGGCCGCGGAGGGGGCCACGGCGAACCTCCTGGCGTCCGTGATGAATTACATCGGGGTGAAGATCACCGTCGATTCCTCCGCCACGGCGCGCGCATCCTACGAATCGTACCAGGCGGACATAGTCCAGAGCGTGCGGACCCAGTCCACGAACCGCCTGGCGGGATTCATGGTCAAGGACCGCCATCAGATCAAGGACAAGAAATCCGGGCGCGTCACCGTCTATATCCTGGCCGCCTACGCCACCCGGGACCTGGAGGCCGAGAAGACGCGCATCCAGAAGCTCTTCCAGGAGCAGATCGACGCGGTGGCCGTTCCGGAAAACCGGGGGAAGGGCCAGGAGTCCGAGGGCCGCTACTTCGAGGCGATCGAGAGCTATATCGAGGCGGCCGTGGCGGCTTCCGGCGCCGACATCGACAACGCCGACATCAAGCTGGAGCGGAACATCAACAACGCCCGCCGGGTCCTGGGGCGCCTGCGCTTCGTGCCCGCGGCGCCGCCGAACGCGGGACTCGGGAAACCCTTCTCCGGGCCCTTCGCCGCCAAGCTCGTCTACGGGGAGAGCGATTCCGGGCCCGGGATACCCGGCGCGGAGGCCTTTGTCACCTACCAGGTTCGGCAGGCATCGGGGAGGATAACCGGCAAGACCGAGCGGGCGGTTTCCGATTCCCGGGGGGTCTTCTCCTTCACCCCGCCCCCTCCGAACTTCGTCGGGAAGGCGAAGCTGGTCATGCGGCTGAACCTGGACTCCTCCCTGGTCCTCCTGGACAAGTTCCCCGCCCGCTTCGACGCGCACCGCCAAGCCCTGGAGGCGGAGCTCCGCGGCCGGACCGCGGAGTTTGAGTACACCGTGGCCTCCGTGGCCAAGGACGTGGCGACCGGGGTCGCCCTGGTGGAGCTGGACGAGAAGGGCCAGGCCCTGGGTTCGTCCCAGGTCCAGGCGGGGCTTTTGGAAGCCCTGACCCGGCAGAAGTTCAAGGCCCAGGCCGCGCCCCTGGACGGGGCGGTGCTGGAGTCCGAGGACGGGGCCAGGATCCTGGCCGCGGCCCGCGCGGCGTACAAGGGAAAGTTCGCCCGAATCCTTGCCGGCGTGGCCCGGATCGAGAGCGTGCGCAAGGACGGCTCCAACTACATGGTGGCCGTGCGCGCCTCGGTGCGTTGCTGGGACCTGGCCACCGGGGAGCTCCTCTACACGGCGGAAAAGGCCTATACCGGAGTCGGCCCCGAGGAGGCCGCGGCGCGCCGCGCCTCCCTGCAGCAGCTGGGGCGGGATTCCCTGGGAAGGGACCTGATGGCGAACCTGCCCTGACCCTCCCGGGGCCGGCGCCCAGGGGAACCTTCGACGAGATGAAATCCGAGATGGAAAGAGGCTGTCCCAAAAGTTCAGTTAACTTTTGGGACAGCTGGTTGGCGTGCGGCAGTTTCCGTCGTTTCATAAGAAACGTCGGAAACTGCAAGGGGTGTACAATAAGTAACCGACTTATTGGACACCCCATTTTTCTTGTCCGGGGCCGAAGGCCCGCGCCGGGACCTCTACGCGGAGGGTTTTCCCGCGGGCAGGATGCCCAGTTCGTGGGGGCGGTTGGAGATGATCCCCGAACACCCCAGGGAAAGGAGGCGGCGGGCTTCCTCCGGGTCGTCCACGGTCCAGGCGGCCCGTTCCCGGGACCCGGGGAAGGGAGGGCTTTTCACCAGGGCCTTGTCCGGCTTCAGGTAGTCCGTGCCGGCTATCCATCGGCCTTCTCCGTGGCGCAGGTACCACTTGAGGTCCTTGGACCGGCACCAGATGACGGCCGTGGGGATGGACGGGACCCGGGCCTTGAACCGCTTCACCGCCAGGGGGTTGAAGGACGAGACGGCTACGCGTCCGGACCAGCGGGGCGAGGAAAGGAGCTTTGCCAGCCTGTCCTCCAGGCCTCGGTCCGCGGCGTCCCGGCTCTTGATCTCGATATCCCAGTAGAGGTCCGCCCCGAACTCCTCCAGGAGGTCCGGAAGGAGGGGGAATCGCTCCCCCGAGTACGACGGGCCCTTCCAGGCCCCCGCGTCCAGCTCCCGGAGGCGCTCCCAGGGGGTGGACTCCAGGTCCAGATCCTGGCCCGTGACCCGCTTGGCGCTGTGGTCGTGGGTGACGACGAGCTGGCCGGAGGCGCAGAGGTGCACGTCCAGCTCCACCCCCGGTACGCCGAGCTCCCGCGCCAGGGCGAAGGCCGCCCTCGTGTTCTCGGGGGCTATGGAGGAGACCCCCCGGTGCGCGAACACCAGGGGACGGGGAAAGTCGGGGAGGAGGGGCAGCCGGGCCATGGTTTTACGAATTTCCTTTCAGCTTGCGTTTCAGCTCTTCCAGGGCGGCATCGGCCGCCCCCGTCTTGATCGTTGTATCCAGCTCGGAAAGGGCGGCCGCCTTCAGGTCCAGCGCCTCGCCGGTGGCCATCTGTAGCTCCGCCAGGAGGAGGTCCGCGTCCACGCTCCTCTCCGAGGCCTTGACCATGGGCAGCTTCTCCCGGATTCGGGCGATCTTGCCCGCCGTCTCGGCCCTCTCCGACTCCAGGTCCCGGATGCGGGCCTGGGCTTCCTCGGCCTTGGCGCGCGCCGCGGCCTCCAGGTCGGCCAGGCCCTTGGAGGCGGCCAGGCCCGCCCGCCCGGTCCAGAGCCCCAGCTCCTCCCGGGCCGCGGCCAGGGCTTTTTCCGTAGCCTTGAGGCTCGTCAGGAAGTCGAGGGCGTAGGCCCGGGCGGACTCGTAGTCCAGCCCGGACAGGTCCGTGTCGTCCTTCACAGCTTGAAGCTCACCCCGCCGCCGAGGGAAAGACCGCCGTAGCTGGTATAGAGCCAGCGGGCCAGGGAGAACCAGTACTCGAAGCCGACCTCCCCGAAGACCTTGATGTTCCGGGTGGCAAGGTAGGACATGGAGAGGTTGGCCTGGAATCCCAGGTGGGGGAAGAAGTTTTCGGACGTGTCCCCCTCGGTCCCGGTGATTACCTCCGTGAAATAGATATAGCTAGCGCCTATCCCCGCGTAGGGAGTCACGGCGAGCCTGCCCAGGTAGAGGTTGTACTCGGCCCCCAGGAGGACGTTGATGGGGACCATGAAGGCCGTGAAGACGCTGCGGATCCCGTTCACGGGGACCTCGATCGCCGCGTAGGGCCGCACGTCGAAGAAGCCCCGGGACAGGGGCATACGGATGCCCAGCATGAAGGTGTTGCCGACGGAATCGTCCTCGTCCGGGTCGCCCAAGTCGTTGAAGACACGCAGGGTCTTTCCGTGGAGGATGTGGATGTAGGGGACGAAATCCACGCCCCGCCGGGGGATCTCCCGCAGCTGGGTGTCCGGACCCGGCTTCACGGAGGAGTAGAGGATAAGGCCCGTGGAGACCTCGGGGCCCACGTCCTTGATGATCACGAGCCCCTCCTCCCGCTCGTCCTTGAACCCGGAGACCAGGGAGGATACGAGGACGGAGTACTCGTCCCCCTTCTTGATCCCCATGTTGGACCCGAGCTGGAGCTTGATCTCCTTGCCGGAGACGGTCAGGACCCGGGTGCTCAGCGTAAAGGCGGGGATGGATCGGATCTTGTACTGGAGCTCCATGGGTATCCCGGAAACCGCGGAGCGGATGGAAGCGAGCTGGCTGTCCTTGTCGGAGCCGGAGGTCTCCACGTCCGCTATGCCCGTCAGGGTGCCCGTGCCGCCGTCGATGAAGGAGACGGTGGTCTTGATGTGGGTCTCCCACTTCCCGTTTTTCTGGTTCCACCCGCTGTCGAAGGAAACGACCACGGGAATGGCTACCTGGAAGGCCCCGATCAGGCGCTCGAACTCCGCGGCGGTCAGGAAGGCCTCCCCGAACTGGTACTTTTCGGGCAGTTCGAAGTTCTCTTCCTTGGCCTTCTTGAGGATGCCGATGAAGGTCTGCACGTCCGTGGTGTTGAACCGCTGGCCGTAGCCTATGATCGTGAATCGTCCCAGGTCCAGGAAGACCTTCTGGATCTCCGTATCTATGGACCCCAGGGCTTCCCTCGGGATGTTCCAGCCGTAGTAGCCCAGGGCGAAGATGGCAACGTCCTGCTTTTCGCTCACCCTGGGCTGGGCGCCCAGGAAGGCCAGGGCCAGGGCCGCAAGGACAACCGCCGCTATGGTACGTTTCATTCCCGTCTCCTTTTTATGCTCAAGCCTATCTAGGTCCGCGGCCTGCAGCGAGGGTTCGCGCGGACCTTGGGATACGTGAAGTATACTGCGTTTTCCGGGCGGGAACCCGCGCCCCGGAAATCTCTGAAAGGGTGGAAGATTTGGCGGGACTTGTCAAGGCGCGGGCGGGACGGCTATCGTACGCCATGCCCCGCGGGTACCTATCCCTCGACACGCCCATAGCCGCCCCTGCCACGGCCCCCGGCCTTTCCGCCCTTGCGGTGATCCGCGCCTCCGGCCCCGGCTGCGTCGGCCTCCTTTCAACCCTCTTTTCCCGGCCGGAGGCTCTCTGTTCCTCGAAGGGCTACCGGGCCCTCCACGGTTTCCTGCGGGATCCCGGCACGGGCCGGGACCTGGACGAGGTGGTGGCCCTGGTCTTCCGGGCCCCGGCCAGCTACACGGGGCAGGACTCCGTGGACCTCCTATGCCACGGGAGCCCCGCGGCCCTGGAGGGCGTCCTGGCGGCCCTGGAGAAGGCCGGCTTCGCCCGCGCCCTGCCGGGGGAGTTCACCTTCCGGGCCTTCGCCGCGGGAAAGATGGACCTCTCCGCCGCGGAGGCCGTGGACGAGCTGGTGCGCTCCCGCACCCAGGAGGCCCGAGCGGACGCCCTGGAGCGCCTTTCGGGGGGGCTGGGGCGGGAGGTCCGGGCCCTGCGGGACTCCGTGACGGCCGCCCTGGCGGAGGTGGAGGCCCGGCTGGACTACGGGGAGGACGAGCTTGAGGACGGCCCCGGGGATATCCGGTCGGCCCTGGTTTCGGCCCTTGCCCGGGCCGAAGCCCTGGTGGCCGGCCATTCCGTTGGGCGCATCCTGGCCGAGGGGGCCCGCGTGGCCCTGGCGGGCCGGACCAACGCCGGGAAATCCCGGCTCTTCAACCTATTCCTCCGGGAGGAGCGCTCCATCGTATCCGAAGCCCACGGCACCACCCGGGACTACATCGAGGCCGGCCTGGACCTGGACGGGCTCCCGGTAACCCTCTACGATACAGCGGGCATGAGGGACGCCAGCGACCCCGTGGAGGCCGAGGGCGTACGCCGTTCGCGCCGGGTAGCCGAGGGGGCGGACCTGGTCGTATACCTTGTGGACGGGACCGCGGGCGCGGCCCCCGAAGACCTGGAGATTCTGGGTTCCCTGCCGGACGCCCTCCGGGTCTGGAACAAGACGGACCTCCCGGGCGCCCTGCCCGCCCCGGAGGGCTGGATTTCCCTCTCCGCGGCCACCGGGGAGGGATTCCCCCGGCTGGCCGCCGATCTGGGCTCCCGCCTCCGGGGATCGGAGATCTCGGGAGCGGGGGGCGCGAAGGGGCCCCGGATTGCGGGACGCAGGCAGGCCGCCTGCGCGGACCGCGCGTCCCGCTCGCTCCGGGCCGCCCTGGAGGGCCTGGATGCGGGGCTGCCCCTGGACGCCCTGGCGGTGGACCTGCGGGAGGCGGCGGAAGCCCTGGGGGAGCTCACCGGCGAGTCCGTGCCGGACGCCGTCCTGGAGGCGGTTTTCTCCCGCTTCTGCGTAGGCAAGTGAGGCGGACGCCGTGGATTACGAAGCAATCGTCGTGGGGGGCGGGCACGCGGGGATAGAGGCCGCCTCCGCCCTGGCCCGGCTCGGGCATCGCACTCTCCTGGTCACGCAGAATCCCGACGCCATAGGCCGCCTCTCCTGCAACCCCGCGGTGGGGGGGCTTGCCAAGAGCAACCTGGTCCGGGAGGTGGACGCCCTGGGCGGGGAGATGGGCCTTCTCATCGACGGGTCCATGATCCAGTACCGGGTGCTCAACCGCTCCCGGGGGGCCGCCGTCCAGGCACCCCGCGCCCAGGCGGACAAGCACCTCTATTCCGCGCTGGCGCGCTCCCGCCTGGAGGCCCTTCCGAACCTGGAGATACGGATGGATACGGTGACGGATATCCTCCCGGACGCCTCGGGCTCCCGCGTGGAGGGCGTGGCCACCGGGCGCGGCGTCCGGTTAGGGGCGGCCGCCGTCGTCCTAACCACCGGGACGTTCATGGAGGCCCGCGTTTTCATCGGGGACTGGGACGCCCCCGAGGGCCGCCTGGGGGAGGGCGCCGCCGTCGGCCTGGGCGCCGCCCTCCGGGCCCGGGGCTTTTCCGTGGGGCGCATGAAAACGGGCACCCCCGCCCGGGTTCGGGGCAGGTCCCTCGACTACTCCCGGATGGAGCGGCAGGACGGCGAGGATCCCCCCCGGCCCTTCTCCTTCCGAAACGACAGGATCGACCGGCCTCAAGTTCCCTGCTGGATTACCTGGACCAACGAGGCCACCCACCAGGCCATTCGAGCCGGGCTTGGAAGGTCCCCCCTCTTCGGGGGCAAGATCTCCGGCCGGGGGCCCCGGTACTGCCCCTCCATCGAGGACAAGGTGGTACGTTTTCCGGACCGGACCCGGCATCAGGCCTTCGTCGAGCCCGAGAGCCTTTCCACGGACGAGATGTACCTGAACGGTCTCTCGTCCTCCCTTCCCGAGGACGTGCAGGAGGCTTTTCTGCGGACCGTGCCGGGCCTGGAGAAGGCGGAGATCGTGCGCCCCGCCTACGCCGTGGAGTACGACTACCTGGACCCCCTCCAACTCCATCCCACCCTGGAGACCAAGCGCATCCGGGGGCTTTTCACCGCAGGGCAGACGAACGGAACCTCCGGGTACGAGGAGGCCGCGGCCCAGGGGATCCTGGCGGGGATCAACGCGTCCCGCCGCCTGCGCGGCGAGGAGCTCCTGGTTCTGCCGCGCTCCGGGTCCTACATCGGGGTGATGGTGGACGACCTAACCACCCAGGGCACGAAGGAGCCCTACCGCATGTTCACGAGCCGCGCCGAGCGCCGCCTGACCCTCCGCTGCGACACGGCGGACGCCCGACTAACGCCCCTGGGCCGAGAGGCGGGCCTGGTGGACGACGCGGCGATGGAGCGGTTCGAGCGGAAGCGGGCCGGCATAGCCGAGGCCGAAGAGCTCCTGCGCTCCCGGAAGGTATCCGGAAAGGACGCGGACCGGGCCCCGGCCCTGGCCCCCCACCTGGGGGAGAGCTGGAGGAAGGCGGTCCGGGACCCCCGCGCCTTTTCCCTGGAGCTCGCGGAGTTCCTC